>JANMYI010000651.1:0-12403 GCA_031381955.1 Burkholderiales bacterium | reverse complement strand
CGCCTGAACAGGGCGCACTCGTTGTTGCGATGCCTTGCCGTGGGACCTGCCACGGCGGCGGCTTCGCGTCTAGATTGCGCCCTGTTCAGGCGCTCACGCAGGTGTGATTTCACTGGTTCACTGGACTGGTATCGGCCAGCCAGGCCTGGAGTTGTTCTGCGATGTGGCGCGCCGCGCCGAGGCCCGCGCCGTGCCGGCCAGATTCTGCCGCCCCAGTGCCGGCACCAATACCGGCACCAGTACCAGCACCCGCACGGCGCAACTGCACGGCCATGAAGGCGCGCAGCGTTTCTTCGGCGTCTTCCACCACGGCGCCGCCCGTACCGGCTTGCGCCGGGCCGAGCACGCCCTGGCTGTCGTACAGCAGCACCGGCGTGCCCAGGGCTTGGGCTTCATCGGCCAGCACGCGCGCGGCGTCTGCCAGCACGGCGCGGGCATGGCGCGCCAGGCACAGTTGTTCGATCGCCGTGGCATCGTTGACCAGGCACACACCGTCGCGTTCCAGGCGCTGCGCGAAGCCGCTGCCGGCCATGGCCTGGCGCGAGGCGTCGTCGACCAGCCACAGCACCGGCGCCTGCGGGCGCAGCGCGCGCAGCGCGTCGGCCACATCGGCTGGCCAGGGGTCATCGGCCGGCACCTTCAAGGTGGCCAGCACATAGCCGCGCCCAAGTTCCAGGCCCTGGGCGCGCGCCCCGGTGCGGTGCAGCAGCGCGGGCAGCGGCCCGCCCTGGCGTTCAGCATGGGCCACCAGTTCGACCAGCACGCTGCCAGCGAGCGGCGAGGTGTTGTCACCCAGGCCTTCGTGGCGCAGGTTTTGCTGCGCCGCCGGGTGCGCCGCGAACAACAGGTTGGCCGTGCGGTCGAGGAGGGCGGCGTTGAGCGCCTGTGGGTCGCGTTCGTTGCCACCACGCAGGCCGGCGTCCAGGCGCGTCACGCGCAGGCCACGTTGGCGCGCCACCAGCGCGCAGGCCAGGCTGGCCGGGGTGTCACCCAGCACCAGCACGGCGCGCGGCAGCAGCACCTCCAGCAGGGCATCGAAGCGGCGCAACACCTCGGCCATGCATTGCGCATAGCCCGCGGGGTTGACGGCCAGGTGCATCTCCATGTGTGCCGGCTTCAAGCCCAACAGGCCGGCCTGGGCCAGCGGCGTGTCGCCCTGCGCCTGGGGTGACACGATCACCATGTCCATCGCGCCGGGCGCGGCTTGCAGGTAGTGGTTCAGCACCCGGGCCTTGAGCATGTCGGTCAAGGTGCCCGCCACGCACACCAGCGGCGCACCGGCCAGGTTGCCGTGCAGCGTGGGCAACTGCCACGGCGAGCCGGACAAGGCCACTGGGCCGTTGGCCGGGGCGCCGTGCAGTGGGCTCAGGGGCTCACTTTTTGCGCTGACGGGGGTGCTGACGGGGGTGCTGACGGGGGCGCTGACGGGGGCGCTGATGGACATACCGTCGTCAACACTGGTGGACGAACCCGGCGCATTCGAGCCCGGCGGTGCGCTGTCGCGCAGGTGTTCCACCTGCTGCACCAATTCGGGCGTGATGCGCGGCATCGCGGCGGCGCTGGCGGCGTCGAAGACGCGTTCGCACAGCAAATTGATTTGCCGGGGCACGCCGGCGCTGGCCCGGTGCAGGGCGGCATGGGCCGCGGGCTCGATGGCCGGCTGGCCACGCCAGCCGCGCGCACGCAACCGGTGCTCGATGTAGGCGGCGGTTTCGTGGCTAGGCAGCGGGTGCAAGCGGCTCGAGTTGAGCACGCGCTGGCGCAGTGGTGCCATCGACGCCGCGTTGAGCATGCGTGCCAATGCGGGCTGCCCGAGCAGAAACACTTGCAACAGCGCCAGCGTGCCCAGCTGCAGGGTCGACAAGTGACGCAGCTCGTCCAAAGCCTGGTTGGACAGGCCCTGTGCCTGGTCGATCAGCAACAGGCCGCGCCGGCCCTGGGTAACGAGTTTGAGCAAGTGGTCTTCGAGTGCGGCCAGGTTGTGCGAGCGCGTGCCGTGCCCGCCGTTCAAGCCGAAGGCCTTCAGGATGGCGGGCACCAATTCACCGTCACCCAGCGGCACGCCCGGCAGTTGCACCGCCACCACCTTGTCGGGCTTGATGTCGGCCAGCAGCATGTGGGCCAGCATGGTCTTGCCGGTGCCGGCGTCGCCGATGACAACGACGAAGCCTTCGCCGCGGTAAACGCCATAGCGCATCTCGGCCAGCACATCGGCATGGTTGCGGCTGGCAAAGTACAGATCGGCGTCAGCTTGCGCGGCAAAAGCCGGCGCAGTCAGGCCGAGGTGCTGCTCGTACATGAGGCCGGCAGCACCCTAGAACCGCTGCGACAGCCGCACACTCAGCGCAGACTCATTGGTTGGGATGACAACGTTCGAATCGAGCAGCTGGCGACGCAGGTTGAACTGCAGGCTGCTGCGCGGTGACAAGGTGAAGGTCACGCCAACCTGCACCGAGTTGTCATGCGACCACTGACCTTTGTCTTCGGCCAAGCCCTTGACGCGGTTCATGCGCACGCCGCCTTCCACCGCCGTGGTGCCGCTGAGCTTGTGGGCCACACGCAGCTCGACACCGCGTTGTTCGGTGTCGCCGATGGTGCTGGTGGGGGGCAGCAGATCCAGGGCTTGGTCGAGCCGGCGTTGGCGCTGCAGGTACACGGAGGCCGACACCACGCTGCGCCGGCCCAGCAGCACCGCGGTGGCCGTGGCGCCTTCATGCAACTGCGCATGCTGCGCGGTCAGGTCGACCGCGCCACTCAGGGTGGGCGGCAGGCCCATGCCGGTGACCAGCGACTGCACTGCCCCGGCGCGTGCAGTGGGGTCGGTGACCCGGGTGGTCAGGATGCCGTCGAGGATGGCGGTGACGCCATTGGTGGCCGGGTCAACCAGATAGCGGCCGGCATGCACCACGGGCTGTCGACTCAAGCGCAACGACAAGCTCAGGTAGGGCGACCGGTGGCGCGCCTCAACGTCAATGCCGGCGCCGAAGAAGCGGTGTTCATAGCTGGCGCGGATTTCGCTGCGCTCGCTCGGCAACCAGCGCGCACGCAGGCCGTACAAAGTGTCCTGGCGGTCGACCAGCGAATACCGGGTGTGCTCGCGACCCAGACTGGCGCCCAAGGTGAGTTGCTCACCCGCGGCATAACTGGCCACGCCACGCGCGGTGGTCAGCTCGATGGTGTCTTCACTGGCCGACGACAGGCGGCCCGCTTGATGCCCCAACTCAAGCGCCCAGCCCAGGGGCAACGGGCGGCTTTCAAGGCGCAGCAACTGATCGGTGGCGCGGCTGTTGTGCGCCGGGTCGGGCGGGCCGGAGAGGTCGATCAAGCGCGTCCAGACATGCTCGGAGCGCAATTGCAGCGCCAAGTTTGGCGTCAAGGCGCGCTCGAACGACGGCATGATGCGCGTGCGCAGGTAGGTGGCGTCGTTGGCCGCACCCAGGCCAACGGGGCGCAGGTCGAAGGCATTGGCACCGCGCCGCTCGGCCAGGGCCGAGGCCTCCACGTGCAGCGTGTCCTCGATCGGCGAAACCTTCAGGCTGACCAGGCCGCGCGGCCGCAGCGAGGTGGAGGAGTCGCCCTGCAGATGTGCCACCCCTTCCAGGCTGACGTCGGCCATGAACTGCGCCTGGGCGCCCACCGCGCGCACGCTCAGGCTGGGCACCAGGGAGAGCAAGGTGTCGGTATTGGCGGAGCTGCCGGTGCGGTGCCCTTGCAACACGTCGGCGCCGCTGACCAGTTGCAGTTGCACGCGCACGCTTTCGGCGTTGGCGCTGGCCACGCACACCGCGGCGGCAAGGGCCAGCGCGGTGCGCCGCAGCGCCCGGGAGGTCGGCGCCCGGCGCTGGCCGGCGGCCGGGCGCTCAGTACCCGTAGCCATATGCGTAGCCGTAGCCGTAGCCAGCCATGGCCTGGCTGCGTTTGTTCAGGATCGACATCACCACCGGGCACTGGGCCACCGCCTCGTAAGCGTTCTGCACAGCGCGGTGGGTGGTCTTGCCGGCCTCGACGACCATCACCACCTGCCCGGCCAGGCTGGCCAGGATGCGCGACTCATTGGTCAGCAGCAGCGGCGGCGCGTCGATGACGATCAGCCGGTCGGCGTAGCGCTGCGCCATTTCGTCGAGCAGCCGGTCCATCGCCGCGCTGGACACGCGCTCGGCCGAGTCGCCGCGCGGCACGCTGGACGGAATGATCGAGAACTTTGGGATGTTGGTGCGCAGGATGACGTCGCACATGGGCGTGGGCTGGTCGGTCAGCAGATCCAGCAGGCCGCGATGCGGCGGCATGCCCAGGCGCTGCGACACGGCAGGTTTAACGACGTCGGCATCGATCAGCAACACCCGGTTGTCGACCTGCGCGGCCAGGCTCATGGCCAGGTTGATGGCGCAGTAGGTCTTGCCTTCACCCGGCAAGGCGCTGGTGACCAGGATGATGTTGGCGCGGCGGATGGGGTTGGGCGCCTTGCTCATGGCGTTGTTGGCCAAGGTGCGCTTCAGGGCGCGGAACTCGTCGATCAGGATGCGGTCGTCGCAGTTGGGCACCAGGAACTTGCGCTGCGCCAGCGTGGGCAGGTCGAAGTCGAACTGTTGCGAGTGGCGCCCGCCGCCGTGCTGCGTGACGCCGTTGCCTGCGAGCAGGGACTCGGCGGCCGCAGCGCGCAACTCAGGCATGGCCTGGGCATCGTCATCATCGTCGTGCAGCGCGCGCTGCGCCGGCATGGCGGTGAATTCGTCAAGGTCGGCAGCATCGACAGGGTCGATCGGGTGGAGCGCAGGGGATGTTTGCGGCGCTGGCGTGGGCGCTGGCGAAAGCGTTGGCTGGGGCGGCAGGCTGCGCATACCCTGCGGCTCGGCCTGGGCCGGTTCGCTCGCCTGGCCGGATGTGGGTGCCGAATTGGGAGCGGCGGTGGATGCCGGCTCGGCAACCGGCGCTGCAGCCGGCCCGCGCCCGCCAGTCCCGCCGGTAATGGGCGCTTCGGCCCAAGGCAATTCAACCCCGGCCTGGCGCAACTGCTCCAGGCGTTTGCTGGCTTGGTTGATGATGCTCATGTTGCCTTGCTGCTGAAGTAGATCCACAACACCCACAGGGTGGCCGATATCAGAAAGATCACCACCGTGGCGCTGAACTGAACCAGTTGCCAGCGCGCGGCCAGCTTGGCCGGGCCGTCCAGCGACAACGACACCCCGCCCAACACCGGCCGCTTCGTGAGTTGCGCGAGTTCCTGTTCGTCGGCCACCAGCGGGAAGGCGATGGCCATGCCCAGGGCAGCGCCGATGCCCGCTGCCAATGACGCCAGCAACGAGCCCAGCGCCATCACCACGCGGCTGGGAAATACCGGGTTGGGCGACACCAATGCGGGCTCAATGATGCGGAAGTCGGCCAGTTGCGATGATTCATCGAGCTTGGCGCCCATCGCCGCTGATTCGCGCCGCTCGACCAATCTTTGGTGGGCGATGCGCACCACTTCATAGTCGCGGTTGATCTGCGCCAGCTCGGCCTCGATTTGCGGCACCTTGCCGGCTTGGGAGCGCACCACGTCGAGCCGGCCTTGCTGCATGGCCAGTTGCGACTGTAGCGATGCGGTCTGGGCTTCGGCGTTGGCCAGTTGCACGCGCAACTGCTGGTAGACCGGGTTGGGGAGGGAGGTGCCGACGGCCGGCGTGCGGCGGCGGTTCAGCTCGTCTTCGTCGCGCTTGATGCGCTCCATGTCGGCGATGGCCCGGCGCGCCGCGATCACATCGGGGTGGGCATCGGTGAAGCGGCGCAGCAGGTCGTCGAGCGCGCGGCGCTGGGCGTCAAGCCGCATCTCGGTTTCCGTGGGCCCGGTTCGCTCGCGCACGGGCGCGGCCTCGGCCGGCAGTTGCGGCGTCTCGCCCGACAGCGCCCGGCGCAGCGAGTCGCGCGAACGCTGCGCGGCAGACAGGTCGAGCTTGAGTTTGTTGACTTCGTCGGACAAGCCGGCCATGCGCGCGAAGAAGTCTTGCTGCGTGGCGCCGGAGACGCCGAAATGCTTGACCTTGAAATCCTTCAGCCGGTTCTCGGCCGTGCTGAGCTTTTCTTCGTACTGGGTGATCTGCTGGTTGATGAAACTCATGGCCTGGGCCGAGTCCTGCTTCTTGCCACCGGTGCTGGATTCGACGAAGAGGGTGACCAGGCCCTCGATCAAGCCCCGCGCCCGCTTGGCGTCGTTGTCACGATAGATGAGCGTGTACACATTGGGCCCGGAGCCCTGAACGTTGATCGAACGCACCAGGCCGGCGATGAGTTGCTCGCGCTCCTCAGGCGTGGTGACTTCGAACCCCAGCTCCTTCAGGCCGATGAGCTTTTCAATGGTGGGGCGAGAAATCAAGGTGCGCGCCAGCATGCGCACCTGCTGGTCGATGTCGGGCTGCGCCGCCAGCTCTTTCATCAAGGGCTTGAGCACCGTTTGGGTGTCGACATGGATGCGTGCCGTGGCCTGGTAGGTGTCGTTCATGAAGCTGACCAGGATCACACTCACCACGGCCAGCACCCAGGCCGCACTGACACCGATCCAGCGGTACTGCCAGGCGGCCAGCAGCTTGTTGCGTGCCTGTCGGACGACTTCATTCATAACGGGGCCTGCGGGGTGCTGGGGGAGCGCGACACGCGGTGTGGTTCAGAACCAGTTTCAGAACCAGGCCTGCGGCACGATGATCACGTCACCCGGCAAGATGGCGGCGTTGGCCGAAATATCGCCGCGGCGCAGCAAGTCTTTCAAGCGCACGCTGTATTGCTTGCCGCCTTCGGAGCCGCGCACCAGCACGGCAGCGTTGCCGTCGGCAAAGTCGGTCAAGCCACCGGCCTGGATCATGACATCGAGCACCGTCATGTTCTGGCGGTAGGCAATCGCCTGCGGGCGCGTGGCTTCGCCGACGATGCGGATCTGGTCACTGAACACCCCGGTGAAGCCGCTGACCACGACCGTGACCGAAGGCTCGCGGATCACGCGGGCCAGACCCTTTTCGATTTCTCGCGCCAACTCCGACGGGTTGCGCCCGGCGGCCAGCAGGTCTTCCATCAACGGCACCGAGATGCGCCCATCGGGGCGCACCGTGACTTGCGACGACAACTCGGGGTTGCGCCAGACCAGGATGTTCAACACGTCGAGCGGGCCGACCCTGTAGCGGTGGTCGGGCGCCACGGCGTTGGTGGGCGCGGGCGGGTGGCTCGCGCCCGAGCGGCTGGCACAACCGGTGAGGCCGGCCGCACCGAGGGCCAGGCCCGCAAACAGGGTGATGCAGCGCACGGTGAGGCTGCGAGCAGGCAGTGTGGGCAGACGCTTCATACGGGTTCTCCTGGCGGGGCAAAGTTGTTGGCAAGGCGGTGGGCGGCGGTCAGGCGCGGCGGCAAGACGCAAGAGGCATGAGGCGGGTTCATCATTGCCCTTCGCGTTGCAAGACCACGCCGATGGTTTCAAGCAGGATCAAGACATCCAGCAGCAGCGAATTGTTCTTCACGTAGTACAGGTCGAACTGGTGTTTGCGGCGCGCGTCGTCGAGCGAGGCGCCGTAGGCGTAGCGCACCTGCGCCCAGCCCGTGACGCCGGGCTTGACGGTGTGGCGCAGGTCATAGAACGGCACCTGCTGGCTGAGGTGCTGGACGAAGCCGGGCCGCTCCGGGCGCGGGCCGACCAGGCTCATTTCTGACTTCAACACGCTCAGCAGCTGCGGCAATTCGTCGATGCGCGTTTGGCGCAGGAAACGGCCCACGCGGGTGACGCGCGGGTCGTTGAGGCTGGCCCACTTGGCCACCCCGTCGTGTTCAGCATCGGTGCCCATGCTGCGAAACTTCAGGCAGGTGAAGGGTGCGCCGTTCAGGCCCACGCGCTCCTGGCGGTAGATGATGGGCCCGCGGCTGTCCAGCCTGACGGCCAGCGCGGCCAGCAGCATCACCGGGGCGGCGCCGGCCAGCAACAGCAGCGAGATCACGATGTCGAACGCGCGCTTGAGCGTGCGGCGCGCTCGCCCCTGCACGAAGCCTGAGCCGTACACCAACCAACTGGCTTTCAGGCTTTCAAGTGGCACCTCGCCGTGGGTGCGCTCGTAGAACCCGGCGCTGTCGATCACCGGGATACCGATGGAGCGGCACAGCAGCAACTGGTCCATCGGCACCACGCCGCCGCGTTGTTCACGCGCAGCGACGATGATCTCGCTGACGTTCAAGGCGTGCACATGCTGCGCCAGGGGTACCCGGGTGTCGAGCCGGCGCACCTCGATGCCGTCGCCGTCCGACCGGTCGGCCGAGGTCGGGAAATAGCCGACCACTTCGCGCGGCAACGGGCCGTCGAGCAAAGCCAGGTCTCCCACCACGACCTGCGCTTCGCTGGCCGTGCCGATGATGAGCACCTTGGCCGTGCCGGCCAGCGCGCGCAGACCCACGATCAGGCCGCGCACCATGAACATGGCCAGCAGCAGGTTCAGCACCGCGTACACCACCAGCCGGCTGGGGTGGCCGGTCGGCCCCTGGGCCTTCAGTGCCAAATAGCTGAGGTAGCCACCAATCACCACCGCGGCCACCAGGCGAGTGGCCTGCCCGGCAAAGCCGCGGGCGGTGCCTTGGTACACGCCGAGCAAGTACTGCCACAGGGCCATCACCACCGCAAAACCAGCGGCATTGAGCAGCAGGCCCTTGCCGGCGAGCGCCGCGCGCCAGTTGGTGGGTGACCAGTTCTCGACCATGGCCGCGGCCACCAGCAAGGCAGCAAAGCCCAAGGTCACATCGAGCAACATCTCCAGCAACAAAGCGGCCGAGCGGCGGTTTTGGAAGACGCGGAACATGCCAAGGCTTCGACGCGCATTGGCGATAGGAGTGCTCAGCCGAAGCGACGCAGCGCCCGCCGAAGGCAGCACTGCCGCGCCCGCCACGCAGCTTGCTCTACCGGCCGTGCCGGGCACTTCGCTTTGCATCCACTCGCTCCCGTTGGATTCATGGTTGTCGCACCAAGATACCGCCCCCCGCCGGGGTGTTGCATGAGACTGGGTCAGGGTTGCCAACTTGTCTGGGCAAGCTGAAAACGCGAACCCTGTTTGGTGCGGTGATTGTCCCGTTCGAGCGTTGCTTGCCTATCCTTCAACTCGGGGCCTGCTGTGGCGCACTCAGCGCGATTTCGCGGTGTGCAGCGTGATTCAGGTCACGGGCATTGAACATGTCTCGCAAGCAACGTGAAACCCGGATTTTCCTACGAAACAGTCTCGACGAAACTGTAACGGTCACGCCAGCGCAACACCCGGGCCGCAGCGTGTTGGCCAGGCCGGCCCCAACGGGCGAGCAAGGCGGCGACGACGTCGAATTCTTCGGCACGCCAGGTGCGCAGGAGAATCGTCAACGTTGTATAGGCAAGGGTAAAAACAGCTGCGGCAACGACAAACCCCAAGCTGAAATCGAGCTGGCGGCTGGCCCACCAGCCCAGCGCCGTTGCCAGCAGCGCGGCCAGTGCGCCGCGCAGCATGGCCGCCAGCGGCAGCGCCACTGCGGTGAACCGGCGCACGCGCCAGGCGGCCACGCCGGCCTCGAAAGCCATGCTGATGCTGTAGCTGGCCAGGGCGCCGTTCAAGCCGTAGCGCGGAATCAGCGCCAGGCCCAGCACCAGGTTCACGACCAACATCACAAACACGATGCAAATGCGTTCGCCTTGACGGTCGCTGGCGCTCAAGGCGGCCGACGTGGCGCTGTTCACAAGCAGCAGGCCCGCGACCACGAGCATGTAGGTCAGGGCCGGAATCACCGGCTCAAAGCGCAGGCCGTACAGCAAGTGAACGGCGCCTTCGGTGATCGTCACGCCCAACCCGGCGATGGCCAGGCCAACGCTCCAGTAAAGGCGGGTGGATTCCGCCACCATCCGGCCCATCTGAACCATGCCGCCCTGGCCGAAGCGCCTGGCCATGGTGGGCAACAGCACCGCGGACATACCGCCGGCCAGCAGGTCGACAGCCCCTTTGGTCAGGCTCATCGCGATGGCAAAGTAACCCACCGTGGCGGCATCGGTGTGGGTCTTGAGCAAGGTCATCTCGACCGTTCGGTTGGCCAGCGCATAGAGGAACAACAACACGCCCGTCAGGGCCAGATGCCGGTTCATGCGGCTGGACAGTTCGATGGGCAAGGTGCCGCTGCCGGCGCGCACGCCGTAGCGGCGCAGGAAATACCGCGCCAGCAGGCACGAGGCCAGGCCAATGGCGGCGTACAGGCCAAAGAAGCCCACCACCCCTTCACCTCGGTAGGCCAGGTAACCCACCAAGGCCAGGTTCAACGGCGCCATCACCATCAAGGTGAGGTTCTCCGGTACGAACAGCTCGAAACCCTTGCCCACGGCGCCACGAAAGCGCAGGTCGGCGCGGGTGGCAATCGCGACTACCGAAATGGCCAACATCGTGAATGCGGCATCTTTCCAGTCGTCGATGGGAACGACGAAGTCTTCCAGGATGAAGCCGACCAGGATGATCAAGGTGCTGAGCGCTTGCAGCCGCACCAGGCGGCGCACCAGTGGCCCGACCAGGCCCGGCGCGCCGCTGCCACGCACTTCGGCCAGGTAGCGGATGGCCGTCAAGGGCAGGCCATGGTTGACCAGCATCAGCACCACGCCGCACAACCACACCGAGTAGGAGTAGTGGCCATAGTCAGAAGGGCCGAGCGTGCGCGCGATGACCACGCCAGCGACGAGACCCAGGCCCGACTCCACGGTGCTGGCCATGCCAACCAAAGCCGCATTGCGCAGCAGCGCTACTCTGTCCATCGCATTGGAATTTTGTTGTCCGCCTGTCTTTGTGTTGGACGTGAGGACGCCCTGCGCCGTCCCCTGGCGCCCCCGTCACTGTCTCACAAACATGGTGTCAGACATGCGAGGCCATACCCCATGAGGTGGGCGCTCAGGGTAAGTGCCGGTGCGTGACGAACCGGCTTGCGCGCGTTTTGTGCGCGCGTTGGCGTGCGCACAATTTCACGCCGGCCGACCGGCGCTGCCGTGCGGCAACAGGCTCGGGCCGCTTGGGTGAGGTCTCGCCTTGATCATGTGCACACCCTTGTCTGTGTGTTGTCTGTGACTTGTGGCCGGCCGGTCAGCCACTGCACGCAGAATGTCAACTTTCGATGCCCGCCACCCCACGCTCCTCGCTGCTTGCAGCCAAGCTCTTTGCCCGCCGCGCCGTGGTGGCGTTGGCCTGCATGGGCGCCGTGCTGGCCACGCGCTCGGCCACCACGGCGGCGGGGGCGGCGCAGGCTGCGGCGCCTTACGCACCCACGACACCCGTGGCCTACCAGGTGGCGGCTACACACCCGCGCATCTTGCTCAATGATCAAGGCTTCAAAGCCAGGCTGACGCAGCGGTTGAGCCAGCGCACGCTCGCAGCTTCGCGCTTTGCGGCCATCGTTGACAAACAACTCCTGGGCGGCCAGGAGTACGGCTTCCAACCCTGGTTCGCCGCGCTGATGTACCAGCTTGACGCCAACGAGCGCTACGCCCTGTATGCCGTGGCCCAGACCGAGGCTTTCGTGGCCGCCGAGGAAGCGCGCATCGCCCGCGGCGAACGCCCGCTGGTGGCCGGTGACAGCTACCTGGAAGTGGGCGACATCGTCGGCAACCTGGCGCTGGTGTACGACTGGTGCCATGCGTTGCTCACGCCGGGGCAGCGCGCGCGCTGGGTGGCGTACGCCAACCAGGCCGTGGCCAATGTGTGGAGCCCAAAGTCCGCGCGCTGGGGCAGCAGCTTGCACCCCTGGACCGGCTGGTCGGTGGACAACCCGGCCAACAACTACTACTACTCGTTTTTGCGCGCCACCATGCTGCTGGGCTTGGCCACGCACGGCGAGAACGCGCAAGCGCAGGCCTGGCTGAAGCAGTTTCGCCAGACCAAGCTGGAAGAACAACTGCTGCCCACCTTCGAGCGCGATCTCACGGGCGGCGGCTCGCGTGAGGGCACCGGCTACGGCACCTCGCTGCGCGGCCTGTACCAGTTGTACGACTGGTGGGAGCGCTCCACCGGCGAGCGGCTGGCCAGCCGCACCGGGCACACCCTGGCCTCGCTGGCGCACTTCATCCACAGCACCGTGCCCACGTTCAACCGCCTGGCCCCCACCGGCGACCATGCGCGTGACTCCAGCGCGGCCCTGTTCGACTACCACCGCGACATGCTGTTGTTGCTGATGGCCTTGTACCCGCAAGCGCCGCTGGCGGCGGCTGCGGGCGAATTGCTCGCGGCGTCGAGCGTGCCGCGCGCCCAGCACGGCTTCAATGCCGTGTCAGACTTTCTGTACGAGCCCGCACCGCCGGCCACCACGCCCGTGCTGCCCACCCTGGCCACCACGTACTGGGCGCCGGGCACGGGTCAGTTGATGATGCGCGCGGGCTGGACCAGCGACGCCACCTACGCCAACTTCATTTGCGGCCCGT
>JANMYI010000639.1:0-2854 GCA_031381955.1 Burkholderiales bacterium | reverse complement strand
CCGAAGCTGCCGCTGGCCAGCGCGTCGTACAGGGCGGCCATGAAGTCAGCCGCGGCATCGGTGGCGGGTGCCCGGTTGGCCATGGAAACAGAGGGTTCGGTCATCTGGTGTGATCACTGCAGGCTGGGTATTCTGCGGCGCCCACCCGAACAACAGGAAACCAAACCATGAACCGCATGCTCAACCCGATTCGCGCCGCCCTGCTCAGCCTGGCCCTGGTGGCCAGCGCGCACGCCGGCGCACCGCAAGCCAAAGGCCAGTCTCCCGGCTGGTACCGCATGATGCTGGGCGACTTTGAAGTCACCGCGTTGAGCGACGGCACCGTGGCGTTGCCGGTGGACAAGCTGCTCACCAACACCACCGCGGCGCAAGTGATGGACGCGCTGTCGCGTGCCTACCTGGGCACGCCACTGGAAACGTCGGTTAACGGCTATTTGGTGAACACGGGCGAAAAGCTGGTGCTGATCGACGCCGGCGCGGCCACCTTGTTCGGCCCCACGCTGGGCAGGTTGTTGAACAACCTCAAAGCCAGTGGCTACCAGCCCGAGCAGGTGGACGAGGTCTACATCACCCACATGCATGGCGACCACGTGGGCGGCCTGATGAACGGCGCCAACCGCGCGTTCCCCAACGCCACGGTGCGTGCCGACAAAAACGACGCCGATTTCTGGCTCAGCCAGGCCAACCTGGACAAAGCACCCGAGGCCGGCAAGGGTGCGTTCAAGGGAGCGATGGCGTCGATCAACCCGTACCAGGCCGCCGGCAAGTTCAGCCCCTTCGACGGCGACACGCAGTTGGTGAACGGCGTGAAAGCCGTGGCCGCGCGCGGCCACACGCCGGGCCACACCATTTACCTGGTGGAAAGCAAGGGCCAGAAGATGATGATCTGGGGCGACCTGATGCACGTGGCGGCGGTGCAGTTCAACGACCCCAGCGTGACCATTCAGTTCGATACCGATTCCACTGCCGCCGCGGCGCAGCGCGCCAAGGCCTACGCCGCCGCCGCGGCCGAGGGCTATTACGTGGGTGTGACCCACATTTCGTTCCCCGGCATCGGCAAGCTGCGCGACGATGGCCGCGGCTATACGTGGCTGCCGGCGAACTACGTCAGCGCGAACAAGTAGTCAGCCGCGCAGCGCGTTGACCAAAGGCTTGCCGGCTTTGTCACGGTAAACATCGAAGTCGGCGTCGATGCTCAGCACATGGCGGATGCGCAGGCGCGCCGCCGCCTCGACGATGGACGCATCGGCCAGGTCGAACGGCAAGCTGGCAAAGCGCGTGGCAATGGCCAGCATGTCGGGCAGCGAAGCCGGCACGGGGGCATCCACCGCAATGCCCCCGCGCTGCGCCCAGCGCAGGAAGTCAAGCGCACAAGGGTTGCCGATGCGCCGGGCCAGCAGCGCGCAGACCTCGGTGACCACGGGCCAGGTGGTGATGAGGGCACTTGATTCATTGGCCTGGAGCCAGGCCAGCACGACCGCATGCCAATGGTCCGCGGCATTGAACAGGGCGATCAAGGGGCCGCTGTCCACCAGCACGCGGCCAGGCACCAGGTAGCGCGCGCTGGGCTCGCGCGCCTTGCGGGCCGTGGCCATTCAGCGCCGCGCGCCGCGGGCCGCGTGTTTGCCGGCCCAGGCATCGGCCACAGCGGCTTTGCGAGTTTGCGCCAGATTGGGCAGCCCGCTGAAACGGCCAAACAGATCGGCACCCAGGGTGAGTGCCGAGGGCGTGGCCGCTGCTGCGGCATCGAGGTAATGCACCAAGGCCTCGCGGATCAACTCGCCCGCAGGCCGGCCCTCGGCCACGCTGCGCTGGCGCAGGCGCTGTTCGAGTTCGGGGTCGAGCTTGACGGTCATGGTCATGGTGTTGATCCTTGATATTAACAACAATAATACGCTGCAACCCGCCAGGCCGTCAAGACCCCTGCGCAGCGCTGAACCGTGCTGCCAAGCAAATTTGCCGTTGTGGCTTTAGAGGCTGAAACAGCAGATCAGTACTGCTCAAGCTTCCAGCTGCATCCGGCCAGTCGACTTGAACACCGACAATTGCCAAACTACGCGGGGAGTGGATTTGATAATGAAGCCATCACTGGTTGAAGTGGTCGCACAGTTCGGCAAAAGCGCAAAGGCCAAGCTCAACAACCCCTCGGTGACGGGCGAACCCGAAGATCAACTTCGCGGGCCCTTTGAGCAGCTTGTTGGCCACATGGCCGCGCTTTGCGGCTTTGCCCCAGGCGCCGTCGTGACCGTGGGCGAAACCTCCATAGCAGCCCTTCACACGCGGCCAGACTATGCAATCACGGTGAACGGCGCGTTGGCAGGTTTTGTTGAACTCAAGGCCCCCGGCAAGGGCGCCGACCCGCGCCGCATGAGAGGGGCGCACGACAAGGCGCAATGGCAGCGCCTGCAATCCTTGCCCAATCTCATCTACGCTGACGGCAACGAGTTCAGCCTCTGGCGCAACGGCGAACTCGCATGCCCGCTGGTGCGGCTGGACGGCGACATCGAAGCCTCCGGCGACAAGCTCGCGCCGGGTCAAGGCCTGCAAGCGCTGTTCGAGTTCTTCTTCCGGTGGGATCCCATTCCACCCAGGACCGCCAAGGAACTGGCTGAGGTCAGCGCGCGGCTGTGCCGGCTGCTGCGCGATGAAGTGACCGAGGCGCTGGCCGAGAAAAGCGAGGCCCTCACCACGCTGGCCGCCGACTGGCGTGAACTGCACTTCCCGCAAGCCAGCGACAGCCAATTCGCAGATGGCTACGCACAGGCAGTCACCTTCGGTCTGCTCACGGCGCGGGCGCGTGGCATCAGCATCAGCACGGGCATGCACGGGGTCTCCGAGGAGTTAAAGAAAACCT
>JANMYI010000638.1:0-4984 GCA_031381955.1 Burkholderiales bacterium | reverse complement strand
GCGCCCAGGGTCATGAGGGTGACGAGCTCACGCCTGTCGACAAACAGCGTGAGCGGCCGCTCGTTGGGGATGTGAATGCTGCGCTGCTGGCCGAATTCGTCGAGCACGCAGACCTCGCGCGTCAGTGGCGCCTGGGCCTGGTGGCGGATGTGGCGGAAGTCGACTCCATCACCGTCGACTGGGAGGTGCATGCGGCCGCCGTGAAAACGCGGCACGGCATTGAAGACTTCGAAGCGCGCACCGCCAAGCGCGTGGTCACCACCGGTTGCGGCCAGGGCACGGTGTTCGGCGACATGATGTCGCACCTGGGTGGCATCAAACTGCCGTCGGCACAGGCGGCGCGCATCCGCCAGGGCACCTTGCGCGACATGCTTGAAGTGCTGCGCCAGCAAGACACCACCTACCGCAAGGCCGGCTCGGTGCACGGCTGCGCGCTGTTCCGCGGCAGCGAACTGCTCAAGCATGTGGAAGACGTGGGCCGGCACAACGCCATCGACACCATTGCCGGCTGGATGTGGATGCAAGGCGTGGCCGGCGGCGACAAGGCGTTCTACACCACCGGCCGGCTGACCAGCGAGATGGTCATGAAGGCCGCCCAGATGGGCGTGCCCATCATCGTGTCGCGCAACGGCATCACACAGATGGGTTACGAACTGGCTGAAAAGCTCGGCATGACGTTGTTCGGCCGCGCCAGCAACCGCCACTTCATTTGCTACACCGGCCTGGCTCGATTTGATTCCGAGCCCGAGCCGCAGCGCCCGGCGGTGCGGGTGATCAGCGGCTGATCAGAACGGTTAGTCAGCGCGCCGCACCGGGCCAGCCGCCCAAACCAGCCGCCAAGCGGTTCAGGGCCCAGCACGCAGGCGCGCCTTGACTTCATCCACATCCAGCTGCCACTTCACAAACGCCTCGGCGCCGCGCGTGGTGGCCAGCGCACCTTGGCGCTGGTGGCTGGCGCCCAGGTACAGCACGCTGCCGTTTGACCAGCGCCGGCTCCAAGTGAGCGACACCGATTGCCCGGCGTCCTGCACTGCGCTCACCCCGGCTTCGGCCAACCGGCTCAGCCGTGTGCGCTGCACGATGGCGCGCAAGTGGCTGCGTGCGTCGAGGTGCCACACCGCGAGCAGGTTCACGGCGCTCTCGTCATACACCCTGCGCCCGCCCTCGCGCAGCAGACTGTGCATCAGCGTGGGCTCCAGCTCAAGTGCCGGCAGCGGCCGCAGCCGCGCAGTGGCGTTGAAGCGCAAGCCGCCGCGCACGCGCTGCGCCAACGTGTCGGCCAGGCGGCCGATGTCCAGGTGGGTCTCGAGCAGCGGAAACCAGGTCGCCGGGGTGAACACCACATTGCCGGCCAGGTAGTTTTGCCGCAGCACCTGGGCGTTCGCGCTGGGCCGCAATTGCGCCAGGCCATGCCATTCGAGCCACCATTCCAGGTTGTTGGCACCCGTGGCCCACAGCCCCGGGTAAAGCTGCTGCTCGACCAGGCGCCCGGTGCTGCGCTCTTGCGTGCGGCTGACGTTGAGATTGGCGAACAGCTCGTGGAACGGGCCGCGGTTGCGCGCCAGCGCCCAGGCTTCAAAGACGGCCAACTTGCGCACGCCCGCCTGGGGCACAAAGCCCGTGTCTTGGCGGAAGTTGTCGTCAATGTCGTCGAGCGTGATGTTGCCTTCGTTGTCAGGCGTGTTGCGATTGATGCGCAAATAGAAGCGCTCGCCATCCAGCGCTGCGCCGCGCTGCAAGCCGCCGGCGCCACCCAGCGCCGTGGTGCGCGCATGCAGCCACTGCGCGCGGGCGCGCCAATGCTCGTTGATCTGCCACTGCAAGTCTGGCCCCACAACCGTGTTGTCGCCCAGCCCCGCTTCATAGTGGCGACGTGTGAACACGCCACCCAGTTGCCAATGGCCCAGGTCGCTGCGCGCGCGCAAGGCCAGGGTGTCGGAACCAGGTTGATCTACGAACCCCGTGCCATAGGCGCCAGGCAGCAGCACGAAGCCGCCACCCTTGTCGCTCACGGCAAAAGCACTGCCGGCCACCTCAGCGCCGCGCCAGGTGGCGCGCAGGCCGGCGCGCGGCTCGGTGAAGCTGCGCGTGTAGAAGGCCTCGGTGGGCGTGCGCAGCAAGTCGGCTGACTCAAAGAAGAAAGGCCGCTTCTCGCTGATGGAAAGCGCGAATCGCGTGTTGCCCGCCAGCTGCGGCACGTCAAGTGCCACTTGTGAGAAGTCAGGGTTCACGGTGGCATCCACCACCAACTCGGCACGTGGTCGCCACTTCACATCCAGGCTGGCATCCACCGCGTTGTCGTGGCGCCGCGTGCCATCGGCTGCCCGCGCTTGTTCCGCCCGCAGGGTTAGGCTGGGCCGCAGCGTGAGGAAGCCATGCTGTTCGGGTAGCTGCACGCCTTGCAAGGGTTGCAGGTTGGCAATGAAGCTGGAAGCCTCGCGTGGGATCAGCACCGACGTAGCAAGGTGGAAGTTGGCCCGCGGCAGGCGGCGCGCCACCATGACGCGCCAACGGTTCTGGTCGCCCTGGGCGTAGCGCAGGCTGGCAAAGGGCAGGCGCAGCACGGCTGTCCAGCCCTGCGCGTCATGCGCCACCGCGCCGTCCCAGTCGAAGTCGGGTGCGAAGTCTTCGCTGTCGTCGGTCGCGGTGTGGATGCCGTCGCCCAGGCTGCCGGCGGCATTGATGCGAAAGAACTGCGCTGACTGCCGGCTGCCGATGGCGTCGATGTAAACCACCACAAAGTCTTGTGTACGGTTAACCTGGTCGTGCCGCACCAGCGGCGCGCGCATCTGCTGCGGCGCGGAATCGAAGGCTCGAATGCCGACGTAAATGGCGCGCTGATCGAACAGCACCTGCACCTGCGTGCGCTGTGGCGGCACGGCGCCGGTGACCGGCAGCTTCTCGACGAACTGGTTGAACACCGGTGCGCGCTGCCAGGCCGGGTGGTCCAGCCGCCCGTCGAGCGCCAGGCGTTCGCCGGCCAACAGTGGCACGGCTTGCAGGGCGGGTTCGACCTGGCCTGCGGCGGGTGCGCAGCCCGCCGCCAAGGCGCACACCAGGCTCGCGGCCAGTTGACGAATGGCATCTCGCATGGCTTGTCATTCTGGGCCCACCCGGGGCCCGGTCATGCCGGCGCGCGCCGATGTTCGGCCCGTGGTGATGGGCCGTGGTCATGGGCCGTGGTCATGGGGCGCGGTCATGGGGCGCGGTCATGGGCCGCTGCCCGCGCCGTGCCGTGCTGCACGTCAGCCGCGCAGGCGACGCCGAGTGCTACCGGCGACTTTCAGTGGCCGCCACCGCGTTGGTGATGCCCGCCGCGCCCACCATGGAACGGTGGCAGCACGATGCAGCCCGCCAGGGTGGCGCCCAGGACCAGCAGAACAATGGCACGCGTGAGTGTTTTCAAGCCAGTCTCCTTCACGGCGATGCGCCGCAACCCGGTCAACGCTGGCAGCCAGGCCGTGTTGACCCGGCTTGCCGGATGCGCTGTTAACGCCGAGTAAAGACTTGTGGACTTGCGTTGACGCGCTGGTCTTGCCGTGGCCCCGGCGCTGGCTCAAATCGACATCCTGGCCCGCACGCCATCGCCGGCCATGTCGGCGCCGCGCCCACGGGCGACGAACTCACCGCGCTCCATCACCAGGTACTGGTCGGCCAGCTCGGCGGCGAAGTCGTAGTACTGCTCGACCAGCACGATGGCCATGGCCTTGGTTTGCGCCAGGCGGCGGATGACACGGCCGATGTCTTTGATGATGCTGGGCTGGATGCCTTCAGTGGGCTCATCCAGCAGCAGCACTTTCGGCTGCGAGGCCAGCGCGCGCGCGATGGCGAGCTGCTGCTGCTGGCCGCCAGAAAGATCACCCCCGCGGCGCGAACGCATCTGGCGCAACACGGGGAACATCTCGAACAATTCTTCGGGGATGCTGCTGCCACCCGGCCGGGAGGCCAGGCCCATGCGCAGGTTGTCTTCCACGCTCAGGCGCGAAAAGATCTCGCGCCCCTGCGGCACGTATCCCAGCCCGGCGCGCACGCGCTCGAAGGGGCTCATCCTGGTGAGATCGGTGCCCTCCAGCAGCAGTTGACCGGTCTTCACCGCCACCACGCCCATCAGGCTTTTCAGCAAGCTCGATTTGCCCACGCCGTTGCGGCCCAAGACCACGGTCACCTCGCCGGCGCGGGCTTCGAAGCTCAGCCCGCGCAGGATGTGCGAGCCGCCGCCGTAGTACTGGTTCAGGTCTTTGACGACTAACATGTCATTTAACCGGAAAACGTTCAGCGGCCAAGGTACACCTCGACCACCTGTTCGTTGGCCTGCACCTGCGCCAACCGGCCCTCGGCCAGCACGCTGCCTTCATGCAGCACCGTCACGGTGCGCCGGCCTTGGGTGAGCAGGCCGACGAAGTGCATGTCGTGCTCCACCACCACGAGCGAGTGCTTGCCTTCTAACGATAGAAACAACTCGGCGGTGCGCTCGGTTTCTTCATCGGTCATGCCCGCCACGGGCTCATCGAGCAGCAACAGCTTGGGGTCTTGCACCAGCAGCATGCCGATCTCCAGCCACTGCTTCTGCCCGTGCGACAGCAGCCCGGCCGCGCGCTGCGCCTCGGGCAGCAAGTGAATGGTGTGCAGCACCTCGCCGATGCGCTCGCGCTGCGCGTTGCTCAGCCGCGCGAACAGTGCTGCGCGAACGCGCCGGTCGCCCTTGAGCGCGAGTTCAAGGTTGTCGAAGACGCTCAAGTCTTCAAACACCGTGGGCTTCTGGAACTTGCGGCCGATGCCCACTTGCGCAATCTCGCTTTCACTCATGCGCAGCAGGTCGATGGTTGAGCCGAAGTAGGCGCGGCCGGCGTCCGGCCGGGTCTTGCCGGTGATGCAGTCCATCATCGTCGTCTTGCCCGCACCATTGGGGCCGATGATGCAGCGCAGCTCGCCCACGTTGATCTGCAGGCTCAGCGCGTTCAGGGCCTTGAAGCCGTCGAAGCTG
>JANMYI010000611.1:0-2693 GCA_031381955.1 Burkholderiales bacterium | reverse complement strand
CTCACCGAACGCGAGTTTCGCGGCTGGCTTTGGCAAGAGGGGCGCTGCATCGACGCGGCAGCCCTGCCCGGCGCCTGTGCACGAAAGAGTTATATCTCCATTCGCCTGCCCATTGAAGTCTTCCGCGACGCACTGGCGGCGCGCAACCCGGTCTGGCCGCCGCCCGACCTGGACAGCATGGCCATTCGCCTGCGCTTGCTCGCGCCCGACGACGGCCCGGCCCTGTTCGACAGCAGCGAGCCCGGCGCCACCCTGCCCTTTTCGCTGGCCGAACTGCGCGCCCTGCTGCTGCCCGGCGAGAGGCTCACGGTGCAGCGCGCCGGCGGCACGCAGCCCTTGCTCAGCCTGACCGGCGCCACGCCGGGCGACGAGCCGATTGCGCCCTGGGTGGTGCAGATCATTCGCCGCCTGCCGGTGGACGGGTTCGACGCGCCGTTGCATTCCCGCGAAGCCATCCACACACCGCTGGGCGAACATGAAATCGTGCTCAGTGGCGACATCCGCTCGGTCAATCTGGCGCTGGCCGCGGTGGCCACGCGCCTGGCCTGGACGGTGGGTGCCATGCTGCTGGCCGTCACCGCCACCTGGGCGGTGATCGAGCTGTTCGTGATTCGCCGCATCACCCTGCTCACCCAGCGCGCCGCGGCCGTTTCTACCGGCATGCGCGCCGGCGACGGGCCGGCCCGCCTGGCCAACCTTGATTTGTCAGACCTGGGTGGGCGCGATGAATTGGGCGTGCTGGCCCAAGGCCTGAAAGACCTGTTGCAGAGGGTGAACGATGACCTGCGCCGCGAGCAAATCCGCGCCCAGCAAGAGAAGGACATGTGGCACGCCGTGGGCCACGAAATCATGTCGCCGCTGCAATCATTGATGGCTCTGCATGGCGCGCAGGGGGACGCGAGCGCGCGCTACATCAGCCGCATGCAGCAGGCCGTGCGCGTGCTCTACGGCCAGGCCAGCCCGAGCGAAGCCTTTGCGGCCAGCACGCTGGCGCTGCAAGCCATCGACATCAATGCCTTCCTGGGTGACGTGGCGGGCAATGCGCACTTCATCGGCATCGAGGGCGTTGCATTCACGCCGCTTGGCCAGGCGGTGGTGGTGCAGGCTGATGAACATTCGCTGGAAGACGTGGTCAGCCATGTGCTGCGCAACGCGCAACGCCACCGCACACCGGGCACAACTATTCACATCACTTTGCGCGCTGATGCGCAAGCGGCCCATGTGGAACTGCACAACCAGGGCCCGACCATTGCCGAGGGCATGCTGGAACGCATCTTCGAATACGGTGTGTCCGAGGCACCCGATTCAGCGGCGCAGGGCCAACGCGGCCAGGGTCTGTTTGTGGCGCGCACCTACATGGCCAAGATGGGCGGCACGATTGCGGCGCGCAACGTGGCAGGTGGCGTGGTGTTTACTTTGACTTTGCCGCGGGTGGTGGCGTAGGCGGCGCGCTTGATCTGACGCCGGATCAGGCTGCTTGCGGCTGTGGCGCTTGCAAGTGCATGTCAATGTGGATCGTCTCGAACGGACACGCCACACCACCACCTTCAGTGCGCTCAACCAGGACCAGTTCGGCCAGTAGCGTCACGTCATCGTGCACCCGGCGCACGTCGCGGCCCAGACGGCGTGCCAACTCCCGAACAGGCACAGGACCCTGGCCTTGCAAGGCATGCACCATCGCCCAGCGGCGTTCCGTGAGCTTGCCGAAGAAGCCGCCCGCATTCTCAAAGTTCAGAACCTCACCCTGGTATGTGCGCGCCGTGGCGCGCCGTCCGGCCGCACGCAGCGCTGCACGCCAATCGGGGTTGAGGCTGATCTGAAGGGTTCGTTTGCTCATACCGTGCCCCTTGCTGCCAGGACAGCAGCGATGAAGTCTTCGACCAATTGTTCAACTGTGGTGAAGACGTAAGGACGCTCCCGCCCTGATATGGGACAGCGATCACCCTTGCCGCGCTCGTTGTCAAACCCGACCACCCGAACGCCATTCAATGCACAGGCGGCACGATACTTAAAAAGGTGCGTACTTGGCGCAACAGCCACCGGCACATGCCACACGACGAGTTCGACCACGCCACCTGCGGCGTCACGTCTTTGAACCGGGTGATCAGCGTCGCCTTCACTGTTGTCAAGTCCAAGTCTTGAAGACTCTCACCCCGCCTCGGCCTTGACCAGGCGTTCCACAAGCGCGCGAAATTGCATCAGCGCCGCATCAAACGGCAGCGCCGCCATGGCGCGCGTGGGGTCGGCGGCCAGGTTGCGCCACTGCGCGGTGATCATGGCGCGGTCTTCCTCAAACGCTTGCAGCAGCGACGCATGCAACAGCGCGGCCGTGTTGGGCGCCGCTTCCAGGTAACTGCTGCGGCAAATTTGCTGGAAGAAGCAGTGCGTGGTGGTTGCGGTTTCCGGCGTGAGTGTCTGGCAACTGTGCAGGTGCACGGCGTTGCGCTCGTCATCACTGGCCGCGCCCACGGGCCGGCCGCCGGAATGCATCAGCAGCGTGCCCGGCAGCACGAAGTCGTAAATGAATCAACGGTTGAATCGGCAGCAGCGGTCTTCCAACGCCACCACCGCGCCGGCCGCGGTGCGCAGCAGCAGGATGGGTTCGCCCAACACCTTGCGCGTGAACAGGCCAGCGGGCGGCACTTCATGCTCCCAGGCGATCACGTACCAGCCGTTGCGAATGAACATGGCGG
>JANMYI010000576.1:0-2738 GCA_031381955.1 Burkholderiales bacterium | reverse complement strand
TCACCGACGTGGTCTTGGCCGCGGCCACGAACACCGCGCGCAGCTGGCGCAGCTTCAGTTCCTTGTAGACCACGGTGGCCACAAACAGGGCGTAGACGGCAGCGACCACAGCGGCTTCGGTGGGCGTGAACACACCCATCTTCAAGCCCACCAGCACGATCACCGGCAGGAACAGCGCCCAGGTGGATTCCTTCAGCGCCTTCAAGCGCTCGGCGCCCGTGGCCTTGGGCGGCGGCTGGATATTTTCGCGCTTGGCCACCCACCACCAGGCCACGGCGATCGACGCGCCCATCAACAGCCCGGGCACGATGCCGGCCAGGAACAGCTTGCTGATCGAGACGTTGGCGGCCACGCCGAAGATGACGAAGCCGATCGACGGCGGGATCACCGGCGCGATGATGCCGGCCGAGGCAATCAGCCCGCCGGCACGCGCCTTGTCGTGCCCGGCCTTGACCATCATGGGCAGCAGCAGCGCGGCCAGCGCCGCGGTGTCGGCCACCGCCGAGCCCGACAACGCGGCCAGCATGCACGCCGCCAATATCGCCACGAAACCCAGGCCGCCGCGGCGGTGCCCCACCAGGGTGAGCGCCAGGTTAACGATTCGTTTGGACAGGCCGCCGACGTTCATGATCTCGCCGGCGAGCATGAAGAATGGCACGGCCAGCAGCGGGAAGCTGTCGGCACCGTTGATCACGTTTTGCGCCAGGATTTGCGCATCAAACATGTTCAGGTGCCACATCAGCGCCACGCCGGAAAGCAGCAACGCATAGGCGATTGGCACGCCCAGCGCCATGACGGCGAGCAACGAACCCAGGAAGATGAAGACGGTCATGTTGTGTTCTCTTCTCAGGGCTTGCGCGGCGTGGTGGTGGTGGTGGATGCGGGTGCATCACCAAGATGCAGCGCTTCCACCTGCGCCAGGTCTTCGCTTTCCTGCACCATCACCAGTTCGCTGTCGCGTATCTGGCCGGTGAGCGTGCGGTACAACTCGCGCACCAGCAGTACCAGCGTGGACACGGCAAAGACCACGCCCGAGCCATAGACGATGGCCATGGAAAAGCCGGTCACCGGCGCTTCCACATCGAGGTTGATGACCGATTGCTGCCAACTGCCCTGCAGCAGCAGCCATGTGGCATAAAGCATGAGCAGCTGGCCGATGACCAGGCAGACCTTCTTGCCCGCCGGCTTGAGGCGGCCCACCAGCATGTCCGAGCCCAGATGGCCATGTTCCTTCAGCGCCACGATGGCACCCAGGAAGGTCATCCACACAAACAGCCAGCGCGAGAGTTCTTCGCTGACCGTGATGCCGGAATTGAAGCCGTAGCGCAGCACCACGTTGCCGAACACCAGCACCACCATCACGCCCAGAGCCAACACGATGGCCCATTCCAGCATGCGGCAGTAAGCATTGATTGCACGTTCCAAGGCGGTCTCCTGGCTGCGTGGCAGGCAGCGGCCGCAATAATGTACGAACTGGTTAGTTCTTAAATCAGTGAAAACCCGTAGTCACGATTTTTTACCGGGCCGTGCCTGGCGCGCCGGCGCCGGTTGCCGACCGACCGGCGCGCCGCCATGCTGCTTGGCGCGGCGCTGGAACAGGCCGGCACACCTGCCACGCAACCAGCGGTTAGGGGTGTCGTGGTGAACGCGGGCGTGCCAGTGCTGTTGAAATACGGCCCCGACCATCGTTCAAGCTTGCGCTGAAGGAGAAGGCATTGAAAGTCTGTGTCTTGGGTGCCGGTTCGCTGGGCTGCGCCATCGGCGGCTGCCTGGCCGAGGGCGGCTCGCAGGTGACGCTGGTGAACCGCTCGGCGGCGCACGTTGAGGCGCTGCAGCGCCATGGCTTGACGATGATCGACGGCATTCAAGAGCGCAACGTGCGCGTGGCCGCCGCCACCAACTGCCGCAACCTCGCCGCCACCGACTTGCTGATCGTTTTGGTGAAGTCATACGACACCGCCGCGGCCATCGCCGGCGCCGGCCCGGTGATCGGCCCGCACACCACGGTGCTGTCGCTGCAAAACGGCCTCGGCCATGAAGACGTGCTGGCCGCCGCAGTGGGCCGCGAGCGCGTGCTGGCGGGCAAGACCTACGTGGGCGGCGTGTTGCAGGCGCCGGGCCGGGTGGCGCTGGGCACGCGCGGCAAGCGCACCTTGATTGGCGAACTGGCCGGCGGCGTGAGCCAACGCGCCCTGGCCATTGCCGCCGAGTTCGAACGCGGCGGCCTGGCCACCACGGTGAGCGCAGACATTGAAGGCGCGATGTGGGACAAGCTGCTGGTTAACGTGGCCACCGGCGCGTTGAGCGGCATCACCGGCCTGCCCTATGGCGGCCTGTATGCCGTGCCCGAAGTGCAGGCCTGCGCGCTGGCCGCAGTGGCCGAGGCGATGGCGGTGGCCCGCGCCAAGGGCGTGGTGCTGAGCATGAGCGACCCGCACCAGCCCTGGGAGCTGGCGCGCGCCGGTTTGGGTCCAGACTTCAAAGCCTCGATGCTGCAAAGCCTGGAAAAGGGCTCGCTCACCGAGGTCGATTACATCAACGGCGCCGTGGTGCGCGAAGGGCAACGCCTGGGTGTGCCCACCCCGGCGAACCAGGCTCTCGTCGCGGCCATCAAGGGCATCGAACACAAGCTGCTGCAAGGCAAGGAGCAATGAACATGGCCACCAAGGCATACCTCGAACATGTGGCGTTCTGGGTCAAGGACATTCACTGGCACATCAAGTTCTTTCATGACGTGC
>JANMYI010000567.1:0-8783 GCA_031381955.1 Burkholderiales bacterium | reverse complement strand
GGCGTACACCACAAGCGGCACCGAAGGCGGAATCAATATGCCCAGCGTGCCCGCCGAAGCCAGAGTGGCCGAGGCCAGGCGGCCGTTGTAGCCGTGCGCGCGCATCTCGGGGTAGGCCACCTGCGTGATGGTGGCCGAGGTGGCCACCGACGAGCCGCACACCGCGCCGAACGCCGCCGCGCTGAGCACCGCGGCCATGGCCAGCCCGCCGCGAATGTGGCCCACGAAGGCCGCGGCGGCCTTGAACAACGATCGACTCAAGCCACCCTGCGTTGCAAACTGCCCCATCAACAGGAACAGCGGAATGACTGACAGGTCGTACACCGTCAGCCGCGCCACGGCGCTGCCCTTGATCTGGTTGAGCAAGGCCATGTCGTTGGTCATCGCCCAGTAGCCCAAGGCGCCGGGAATGAACATGGCCGCGGCGATGGGCACGCGCAGCGCCATCAGCACCAGCATGCCGGCGAACATCAAAAGACCGATGGTGGTGGGGGTTGTCATGACAGCACCCCGATCACCGAGTACGGTGCTCGACCCTCCGAGAGGGTCGGGCCTTGCTTGGGACGGCCCGGCGCGCCACGGTTGAATTTGTCACAGCGCGTGTTCGCCTTCCACACCAAACCGGTGACCCCGCCAATGGCCCACGGCTTGCACCATGGCCACCAGCGCCGTGAGCGCCAGGCCGGGGGCCAGCGCGGCATAGGCCCACCACATCGGCAGGCCCAGGATCATCGAGGTTTCACCGGCCTCGCGCACCGCCAGCGCGCCGGCCGCGGTGCGCCACGACAGCAGCGCGCACATGCAGGCCAGCAGCAGGCAGCCCAGACCATCGAGCACGCCTTGCTGGCGCACGGCCAGGCCCTGGGTGAAGAAGTCGACGATGATGTTGGCGCCGCGCAATTGGCACCAGGGCAGGCACAGCGAAATGGCCAGGGCAATGCCCATCTGCGTGATTTCAATATCACCCGGTATCGGCGCGGCCAACCAAGCACGCCCGGCGATGCTGAACACCGTCATCAGCGCCACGGCGCAGGCCACGGCACCGCCGGCCAGGGCAAAGACGGCGGAACTTCGCCGCAGCAGCAGGCGCACGGCAGCGCCTTACCTGGCGCGGTACTTGGCCAGCAGATCCCTGGCGTCAGACAGCATCTGCTTGCCGGGCAGGCCGCGCTTGTCCATGTCGGCCACCCAATCGTCGTACAGGCCGGCCGAGGCCTTGACCCAGTTATCGAGCTCGCTGGCCGGAATCATGTAGAACGTGTTGCCGCGGTCTTGCGCGGCCTTGCGCCCGGCGGCCTGGCTGTTGTCCCAGGTCTTGCCGATGCTGCGCGACAAGGCGGCACCGGCGTTGTTGTCGATCACCTGCTTCAGGTCAGCCGGCAGGCTGTCGTACTTGGCCTGGTTCATGCCGAAGATGAAGACCGAGCTGTACAGCGCCGGGCGCGTGGGGTCGGTCTCGCTGTGGAACTTGACCATCTCCTGCAGTTTCAGCGACGGCATCACTTCCCAAGGCAGCAAGAAGCCGTCGATCGTGCCCTTGCTCACGGCGTCTGGAATGGCCGGCAGAGGCATGCCCACGGGCGACGCGCCCAGCGCGGTGAGCAGCTTGTTGGCCTGGCGCGTGGGGGCGCGCATTTTCAAACCTTTGAAGTCAGCCAAGGTCTTGACCTGGCGCGCGTTGGTGTGGATGTAGCCTTCGTCGTGAATCCACATCGCCAGCAGCTTGGTGCCGGCAAATTCCTTGGGTGCGTACTTGTTGTGAAAGTCCCAGGCCGCGCTGGCGCCGGCCTCGGCCGAATTGGTGAGGAAGGGCAGCTCGAAGGCTTCCATCACCGGGAAGCGGCCCGGGGTGTAGCCGGGCAGGGTGATGGTCAGATCGGTGACCCCGTCGCGCACCTGGTCCACCAATTGCGGCGGCGTGCCGCCCATGCTCATGGCCGGGAACATCTGGCACTTGATGCGGTTGGCCGACTCGCGCGCCACCTTCTCGCACCACGGTGCGATGACGTTCACCGCGGCCATGGCGGTGGGGTTCCAGATGTGGTGAAACTTGAGCGTGACGTCTTGCGCCTGGGCACTGAACGCGGCACCGGCGGCGGCCAGCGCAAGGGTGAATCTGAGCTTCATGAACGATCTCCAGCGGGTAGGGTGCGGCGCAGCGGCGAATCGGCCAACAGGGCGACCGGCGAACAAGCCAAGCTGGCAGCAGGATAGGCCCGCGCACGCAGCGCCGGCCTAAGTATTAGTACGTCCGCTGGGCTGCGCTGCAGCGCGTTGCAGCCGCCAGTTCACCAGCCGGCGCATCAGCGGCAGCGACACCTGGTGCGCGTGGATCAGCCCCATCACACCGTTGCGGTGCAGCGCCAGCACGTCGGCGTCGCTCAGGTCATTCAAGCGCTTTTCGTCGACGGTCAAGAACCCATCAACGCTGAGCTTCTGGCCGTCAGGCAAATCGGCATCGAAGCGCATGTCGCGCAGCAAATCTTTTTCCTGCAAGAGATCGCACAGGTGCCGCGTGCGCTGCACCTCGGTTTCGATCTGCTGCAACTGCTTGTGGATGCCATCCAGGTACTCAGTCGGCTGGCCCTGCTCGTTGAACAGCGCCTGGCCCTCGGTTTGCGACAGGGCGGGGCTCGATGTGTCGACGCACAGCGCGTAACGCTCGGTATCGACCCGGGCAATGCCGAAGGGGTACATGCGCAGCAGCGCGGGCATGTATTCAGCGCGCCAGGCCGTGCCCTGGATGTACAGGTTTTCGTCGTTGCTCAGGCCGAACACGGCCACCGGGGCGGTTTGCTGCTTGCCTTGGTCGTCTTGCCCGGCGCGCACGAAGACGATCGGGTATTCGCGGCAGACATCGCCGAACTCCACCGCGGCCACGAACATGGAATTCAGCTTGTTGGCCACGTTCCAGTCGAGCAGCGGCTTGAGCTTCAAGCCCTTGTGCTGTTCACGGTCGAGTGCCACCGGTGTGGCATGCAGTTTGGCGTTAATCATCGGTTCTCTCCTTGTCTGTCAATCGGCTGACCAATACTTTATCGACCCGCTTGCCGTCGAGGTCGACCACTTCAAAGCGCCAGCCGCTCCAGTCGACCGTGTCGCTGGTCTCGGGCAGCTTGCCCAGCAGCAGCATCACCATGCCGGCCAGGGTGTTGTAGCGGCCGCGGTCTTCTTCCGGCAGCTCTTTGAGTTCGAGCCGGTCTTTCAATTCGGGCACCGGGATCAGGCCGTCCATCAGCCAACTGCCGTCGGGCCGCCGCACGGCCCAGGCGTCTTCGCTGCTGGGCGTGCCGAATTCGCCGGTGATGGCTTCCAGCACATCGCGCTCGGTGATCACGCCCTGCACCGCACCGTACTCATCCACCACGAACACCAGCTCGGCGTTCGAGACCTTGAAGTGTTCCAGCAGCTCCATGCCCGACAGCGTTTCGGGCACAAAGATCGCGGGTTGCAGATAGTCCTGCAAGTTCAGGCTGCGCCCGCGCGCCAGCGGCAGCAGCATGCTGTGCGCGGGCAGCACGCCGATCACATCGTCGAGCCCGTCACGGCACACCGGGTAGCGCGACAGGCCGTGCTCGTCCATCTGCGTGAGCAGTTGCTCAATGGGTTCATTCGCGTCGAGCCAGATGATTTCGGTGCGCGGAATCATCATCGAGCCGATCTGCCGGTCGTCGAGCCGGAAGACGTTGCGCACCATCTGGTGTTCCTGCGCCTCGATCACGCCGGCGTCCAGCCCCTCTTCCAGGCTGGCGGCAATTTCCTCTTCCGTGACGCTGCGCGCCGGCCCGCCGCGAATGCCCATCAGGCGCAGCACGCCCTGGGTACAGGCACCCAGCAGCATCACCACCGGCCGGGTGGCCATGGACAGCCAGTTCATCGGCCCGGCGGCCAGGCGGGCCACCGTTTCGGGGTACATCTGGCCCAGGCGCTTGGGCACCAGCTCGCCGAAGATGATGGTCAGGAAGGTGATGATGGCCACCACCAGCGCCGTGGCGGTGATCTGTGAAAACCGCGGCGTGAGCGGGAACGTGCTGCCCAGCCACTGCGCCAGCGGCTGCGCAAACGCCGCCTCGCCGACGATGCCGTTGAGCACGCCGATGCTGGTGATGCCGATCTGCACGGTGGACAAGAACTTGTTCGGGTTGTCGTGCAGATCCATCGCCGCCTGGGCGCCGGATTCGCCGCTTTCCACCATCACCTGCAAGCGCGCGCGCCGGCTCGCGGTGAGGGCCATTTCAGACATGGCAAACAGCCCGTTGACGACGATCAGAAAGGCCAGTAACGCAAGATCCATTAGCGTTGATGAGCGCGCTGCGGGCCTTGGAGCCGCGGGCGGGTGCTTGCCAGAAGCGGCGCGCAAGGGTAGCAGAATCCCCCGCATGGATTACCTCGTGGGTGACGTGCAGGGCTGCTGCAATGCGCTGCAACGGCTGCTGGCCGAAATCGGCTTTTCACCGTCGCGCGACCGGCTGTATGTGCTGGGCGACCTGGTCAACCGCGGGCCGGCCTCGCTGGCCACGCTGGAGCTGCTGCACGGCTTTGGCCATGCCGCCATTTGTTTGCTCGGCAACCACGATTTGCACCTGCTGGCCGTGGCCCATGGGGTGCGGCCTGCCCACCGCGGCGACACCTTCGGTGATGTGCTGGCCAGCCCGCAGCGCAGTGCCTGGCTGGAATGGCTGCGCGCGCGGCCGCTGGCGCTGCAGTTGGGTGCCAGCCAGGGTGGCTGGCTGCTGGTGCATGCCGGCGTGCCGCCACCGTGGAGCGCGGCGCAAACCGTGGCGCTGGCCGGCGAAGTGCAAGCCGTGCTGCAAGACTCACGCTTCGCCGAATATTTGCACGGCATGTATGGCGACCAACCTGCCGTGTGGAGTGAGGTGTTAGACGGCTCGCCGCGCTGGCGCTTCATCACCAATGCCTTGACGCGCATTCGGTTCTGTGCCGTGGGGGGTGCACAAGACGGCGCGCTCGACCTGGCCACCAAGGAAGGCCTGGCCAGTGCCCCAGCCGGCCATGTGCCCTGGTTCGAACACCCGGCCCGCGCCAGCCGCGGCACGCCCATCGCCTTTGGCCACTGGGCGTCGCTGGGCCTGATCAACACGCCGGGGCTGCTGGCCTTGGACACCGGCTGCGTGTGGGGCCGCTGGCTCACGGCCGTGCGCGTGGATGGCGGGCGGCGCGAGGTGGTGCAGGTGGCGTGCGCGCAGACACCGTAAGACATAGAGCGTGGGCACCATGACCTTGGGCCCCTGCATGGGGGGGGAGGTGGGCTTGCTCGGTTGACACCATGCCGGTCGTCGAACAACCTGCCCGCTTGGGCGGCTGGCCCGTCTTTGCATGTCTTCAAAAAATTGATCGAGGAGATGGCGATGCACTTCTTATCCGGTGTCATTCGGTTGCGGCAGGCAGGCCGCGCGCCCGGCGCGGCGCGCCTGACCAGACGCTCGCTGCTGATCGCCGCGGCAACACTGGCCGCGGCCATTGCGCTGGCGGTGGGGCCACCGCCTGCGGCGGCGCATGATCGCGACACCGAGCGCTGGGTCGGCACCTGGACGGCCAGCCCGCAGGCCCCCGAGCCGCCCTTCGTGGTGCCCGCGCCGGCCCAGTTCGAGAACCAGACCGTGCGCCAGATCGTGCGCACCACCATCGGCGGCACGCTGGTCAGGATTCGCGTGTCGAATGAGTACGGCACGGCGCCGCTCACCATTGGCGCGGCCAGCATTGCCCGGCACAGCGCCGGGGCGGGCATCGTGCCGGGCTCAGACCGCAAGCTCACGTTCTCGGGCCAGGCGTCGATCACCATACCGGCCGGTGCCCCGGCGCTCAGCGACCCGGTGGCCTTTCACGTGCCGGTGGGCGGTGACTTGGCTGTGAGCCTGTACCTGCCGCTGCCCACGCCCACCCACACCTACCACTCGCTGGGCCTGAACACGACCTACATTTCGCACCCGGGCGACTACACCGCAGCCGTGGCACTGCCCACGGCAACGACCAGCCTGTCGTGGTACTTCCTCACCGGTGTGACGGTGTCTGCACCCAAGAAGAACGCCGCCATCGTGACCATTGGCGACTCCATCACCGACGGCTACGCCTCAACGCCCGACGCCAATGCGCGCTGGCCCAACGTGCTGGCCGCGCGCTTGCAAGCGCAGCGCTCGACCGACCACCTGGCCGTGCTCAACCACGGCATCAGCGGCAACCGCACGTTGTTCAACCTGTTCGGCCCGAATGCGCTGGCCCGCTTCGACCGCGACGTGTTGAATGCGCCGGGCGCCAAATACGTGATCCTGATGGAAGGCATCAACAACATCGGCATACCGGGTGCCTTCGGCCGTGCGAGCGAAGTGGTGTCGGCGGCGCAGATCATTGCCGGGCACAAGCAGCTCATCGCCCGCGCCCGCGAGCGCGGCCTGTTGATCTTCGGCGGCACCTTGACGCCTTTCGAGGGCACCATCTTCCCGGGCTACTACACAGCCGAAGGCGAAGCCAAGCGCCAGGCCGTGAACCACTGGATCCGAAGCAGCGGCGCGTTCGACGCCGTGATCGACTTCGACAAGGCGCTGCGCGACCCGGCGCACCCGGGCCGCATGCTGCCGGCCTACGACAGCGGCGACCACCTGCACCCCAACGATGCGGGCTACCGGGCGATGGCCCATGCGATCGACCTGGGGCTGTTTCGGCCGGTTTCTAACGATTGAAATGGCTTTGCGGCTGCCGCTGTACCCAGGCCCGCAGCACCCATTTGCGCAGCTCGCTGGTCCACAGCACCGTGCTGGCCATTGCCGTGCACAGCGCCCACTGTTCAAGGCTCAGTGGCACGGTGCCGAACGCAACGTTGAGGATGGCCAGGTGCACGACGGCGACTTGCAGCAACACCGCCAGCGCGATCGCCAGCCACAGCCAGCGGTTAACGAAGAGCTGCACGAAGGCGCTGTGCTGGTCTGAACGCGCATTGAAGCAGTTGAACAACTGTGCCAGTACCAGCACCGTGAAGCCGGCGGTGCGCGCGTTGTCGAGCGTGTGCGTGCCTTCGATCAGGCCGCCGGGCAGGTAGAAGTCGATGGCCAGCAGCGTGGCCAGGGCCATCACCGCGCCGGTCTGTGCAACGCCCGACCACATGCGCGCGTCGATCACGCGTTCGTCGCGCTGACGCGGTGGGCGCGACATCACGTTGCCGGTGCTCGGGTCCACGCCCATCGCCAGCGCCGGCCCGGAGTCGGTGACCAGGTTGATCCACAAAATCTGCGTGGCCAGCAGCGGCAGCACCAGACCATGGCCCGCGCCGGCGTCGCTGCCGGTCAGGCCGAGCACGCCCGCGCCCACCACGCCCAAGAACACGGTGAGCACCTCGCCCATGTTTGACGACAACAGGTAGCGCAGGAATTTGCGGATGTTGTCGAAGATGGCGCGGCCCTCGCGCACGGCGTGCACGATGGTGGCGAAGTTGTCGTCGGCCAGGATCATCTTGGCCGCTTCCTTGGTGACCTCGGTGCCGGTGATGCCCATGGCCACGCCGATGTCGGCCGCCTTCAGCGCGGGCGCGTCGTTGACACCGTCGCCGGTCATCGCCACGACGTGGCCGTCGGCCTGCAGCGCGGCAACGATGCGCAGCTTGTGCGCCGGCGCCACGCGGGCGAAGACCGAGGTCTGGCGCACGGCTTCCTTGAACGCGGCCTCGTCCAGCGCATCGAGCTGCATGCCGCTGAGCGCCGGCGCGCCGGCTTCGACTAGCCCCAAGTCGGCCGCGATGCGCGCGGCCGTGCGCGGGTGGTCGCCGGTGATCATGATCACGCGGATGCCGGCGCTTCGCGCTTGCTCGATGGCCAGCGCCGCTTCCGGCCGCGGCGGGTCGATGATGCCGACGGTGCCGACGAAGATCAACTCGCGCTCCAGCGTCGCGCTGGCGCTTGGGTCTTCGCCGGCCGCCAGCGGCCGGTAGGCCACCGCCAGCGTGCGCAGCGCCGCGTCGGTGAGGGTATCGACATCGGCCAGGATGCGTGCGCGCAGCGCGTCGTCGAGCGCCACCACGGCCATGCCGACGCGGGCTTGCGTACAGCGCTGCAGCAACACGTCGGGCGCGCCCTTGGTGACGATGACCAGCGCGTCGCCCTGCTCATGGTCGCGCTCGATGCTCGACATCATCTTGCGCTCCGACGTGAACGGAATTTCCGCCACGCGCTCGAAGCGCAGCCGGCGGCGTTCGGTGACACCCAACTTGCGCTCGGCCACCAGGAAGGCCGCCTCGGTCGGGTCGCCGTGAATCTCCCAGCCGCCGTTACTGGCCTGGCGCAGATCGGCATTGCCGGCCAAGCTGCCGCCGCCGAGCACCACCACCTGCTCGGCGTGCAACGGCCCGGCCTCGAGCTTGCCGCCTTCATGCTCGACCCGGCCCTCGGGCGCATAGCCCACGCCGGTGACATGCGTGCCGCCCGACAGCGTCATCACCCGCTCGATGGTCATTTCCGAGCGCGTCAGCGTGCCGGTCTTGTCCGAGCAAATCACCGAGGCCGAGCCCAGCGTCTCCACCGACGACAGGTTCTTCACCACCGCGTTGTGCCGGGCCATGCGCTGCACGCCCAGCGCCAGCACCACCGACAGGATGGCCGGCAGCCCTTCAGGCACGGCGGCCACGGCCAGCGACACGCCCAGCAGCAGCACGCGCGTCACGTCACTGGCATTGCGGATGTCGGACAGCGCGAACAGCGTGCCCATCACCACCACGGCAATGATCACCACCGCGATGCCGAGCATGCGGCCGATGCGCGCGACTTCCTTGGCCAGCG
>JANMYI010000549.1:0-3473 GCA_031381955.1 Burkholderiales bacterium | reverse complement strand
GCGGCCCGGGCGCCAGGCCGCAACCCCCGACTTAACGAAGCAATGCCCGGGCATGGCCCAGGGCCAGCCAGAAGACCCAGTGATGGCTCCCGTGGCGACCTGCAAGGTTCGCCCACCGCCGCGCCGAGTGCGGCCCCGTTCAAACCCATGCCATGAATACACAGGATGCAAAGCGTGTCCTCGAAGCGGCGCTGATTTGCGCCCATGCGCCCATGCCCATGCGCGAGCTGCGCGTGCTGTTCAATGACGAGATCAGCCCCGACACGCTGCGCAGCCTGCTCGATGAGCTGGTGCGCGACTGGGAAGGGCGCGGCGTCGAGCTGGTGCCGCTGGCCGGTGGCTGGCGCTTCCAGACGCGGCCAGAACTGCGCGAATACCTTGACCGGCTGCACCCTGAAAAGCCGCCCCGCTATTCGCGCGCGGCGATGGAAACGCTGGCCATCATTGCCTACCGCCAGCCGGTGACGCGCGGCGACATCGAAGACATTCGCGGTGTCACGGTCACCACGCAAATCATCAAAACGCTGGAAGACCGCGGCTGGGTTGAAGCCATCGGTTACCGCGAAACACCTGGCCGCCCGGCGCTGTACGCCACGACGCGGCACTTTCTCGACGACCTGGGCCTGGCCAACCTGGAGCAGTTGCCGCTGCTGGGCGGCAAGGGCGACGCGCAGTTGCTCGACCAAGCCTTGCCGCAGCAGGGGTCGCTGCTCGAGGAGGGTGCTCAGGCAGTGCCCGATGAATCAACCGAGGCCACCCCGGCCGCGCTGCAGCCCGAAGCCGAAGAACCAACCAATCCTCAGCCTGAACCCCACCCCGAAGCCACAGAAACCAACGCATGAGCCTTGACGAAGCCGATACGCCCGCACCGCCGCCGAAAGCTCGGCGCACGCGCAAGCGCGCTGACACGCCGGTCGAGGGCGGCAGCGTCGACCTCGACTTGAGCGTGTCGGCGCGAGACGCCATGGCCGCACCCGAGCAGGCTGCGGCAACACCTCGGCTCGCTGAACCCAAGCGCCGCGCGCCCCGCAAGAAGGTGGTCGTCGAAGCGGTGGCTGAGGCGAGTGTTGACGAGGGCATGGCAGCGTCTTCGCAGGCACCGCCCGAAGAGCGGCACGGGGCCGCGGCAAAGGCGCCTGAAGCTCAGGTGGCCAGCGTCGAAGCCGTTGCCACTCGAAGCAGTGGCGGCGAGGAGGCTGGGCACGGCGAACCTGCAGGCGATAGCCCGAGTGCCGAGACAGGCACGGACACAGGCGCCGTGGGCGAACCCTCGGCCGAAGCAAACGGCAGCAAGCGCAGCCGCAACCGCCGCCGCGGGCGGCGCGGGCGCGACCGCGAGCGCAGTGGCGAGCCGGGTGTGGAATTGCCCGGGCCTGTGTTGCCGCTGCCCGACGTGGGCGAGGTTTTTGCGCAGGTGTTGGCCGGTGAGTTCGATGCCGAGCCCGCAGCCGATACGCCGCCCGCCGTGGCCTTGCCGCACAAGCGCGTGCTGCTGCCCGAACCCGAGGCGCCCAAGCTGCAAAAGGTGTTGGCCCAGGCTGGCGTGGGCTCGCGCCGCGACATGGAGCAGCTCATCCTCGAAGGCCGCATCACCGTCAACAACCAGGCCGCGCATGTGGGCCAGCGCATTTCGTGGGGCGACCAGTTGCGCATTGACGGCAAGCCCGTCAAGGTGCGCATCGCGCCGCCGCCGCCGCGCGTGCTGGCGTATCACAAGCCGGCCGGCGAAGTCGTCACGCACGACGACCCGCAACAGCGCCCCACCGTCTTTCGCCAACTGCCGCGCCTGGCGCATGGCAAGTGGCAATCGGTGGGCCGGCTGGACATCAACACCGAAGGGCTGTTGCTGTTCACCAACTCGGGCGAACTGGCTAACCAGTTGATGCACCCGCGCTTTGGCGTGGAGCGCGAATACGCGGTGCGCATCCTGGGCAACCTGGAAGACGCGGCACGCGAAAAGCTGCTCGCCGGGGTCGAGATCGACGGCCAGGTGGCGGGCTTCAAAAGCATTGAAGACGGTGGTGGCGAGGGCGCCAACCGCTGGGTGCGCGTGGTCATCACCGAGGGCCGCAATCGCGAAGTGCGCAAGCTGTTCGAAGTTGTGGGCCATGCGGTGAGCCGGCTGATCCGCATCCGCTACGGCTGCGTGGTGCTGCCGCGCGGTTTGCGCCGCGGCGTCTGGGTCGATCTGGCTGAAGGCGATGTGCGCGCGCTGCGCCAGCTGGCGCGCCCGCCGCGGCCGGCGCCGGGCGAACAGCGGGAGCCGCGTGAACCACGCGAACCGCGCGACCCGCGCGACCCGCTCGCGGCGCCGCCTGTCCAGGGCAGCGAGATCGAGCGTTCTGGGCGCAAGCGCCGGCGCGGCCGCAAGGGCGGGGTCGATCGCAACCCCGACGCCGTGCAGCGCGCGCCGCAAGACAGCCTGCCGCTGGCGGGGCCGGCCATCGAGCGCCCGCCCATGGATCGTGCGCCCGTCGATCGTGCGCCCGCGTTCCGCGCCCGCAGCGAGCGCGCGCCGCGTGGTGAGCCTGGCGATGACGGCCCCATTCCCAACCCCTTGCAGCAGACCTACGACAAACGCGCCATTCAACAGGCGCGCCGGCAAACCCGCGAAATCAGCGATGACGGCCCGATTCCCAACCCGCTGCAGCAAACGTACGACAAGCGCGCCATGCAGGCGCCGCGCCAGGTGCACGACGATTTCGGCGAAGACGGCCCCATCCCCAACCCCCTACAGCAAACCTACGACAAGCGCCACGCGCAGCCGCAGCGCCCCTTCGCCGGCCAGCGCAGCGGGCGCAAGGGCGGCCCCGGCCAGGGCGGCGGCGCGCCGCACCAGCCCGACCCGATGCAAACCGCGGTGGGCTACATCGGTGCCGACGCCTTCTTGCGCCCCGCCGGCAAAGGCGGCAAGGGCGGCAAACGTGGCGGCCCCGGCAAGCGGCCTGGTGGTGGCCCCGGCGGCCCAGGCGGGCCGGGTGGCCCAGGCGGGCGCGGCGGCCCGTTCAAGGGCGGCGGGCGGGGTGGGCGCGGCGGCCAACGTTAGCCGTCGCCCGGCGTGCCTGTAGCAGGCCGCCACGCACCCGCAAGCTAGAATTCAAGGCTTTGCCAAACTGCAAGATAGAGGAGTGATTTCATGGCCAGCGAACGTACCCTGTCGATCATCAAGCCCGATGCCGTGGCGAAGAATGTGATCGGCCAGATCCTTGCCCGCTTCGAGGGCGCCGGGCTGAAGATCGCTGCCGCACGCATGATGCATTTGTCGCGCGCCGAGGCCGAGGCGTTCTATGCGGTGCACAAGGCGCGCCCCTTCTTCAACGACCTGGTGGGCTTCATGATTTCCGGCCCGGTGATGGTGCAGGTGCTCGAAGGCCCGAACGCCATCGCCCGCCACCGCGAACTGATGGGCGCCACCGACCCGAAGAAGGCCGAGAAGGGCAGCATCCGCGCCGACTTTGCCGACAGCATCGACG
>JANMYI010000538.1:0-2176 GCA_031381955.1 Burkholderiales bacterium | reverse complement strand
TGCCGGGCGAGATGCGGTTGTTGTACCAAACCATGAGCACCCCGCCCACGGCCGCAATCAAGCCTGCCAGGGCGTGCGCGGCGACGCGGTGCGCGGTGACGTGAAAGCCCAATGCCGCCATGCGCCGCGGGTTGTCGCGTAGGCCCTGCAAGGCCACACCAAAGGGTGCGCGCACCAGGTGGTGGATGAAGAAATAACCGATCAGTGCACAGGCCAGGCAGAGGTAATAGAACGGCAGCGGCTCGCGCAAATCAAGCTCGCCCAGCGTGGGCGCGAAGACCTTGTTGAAGCCCTGGAAACCGTTGAACAGGCTGTAGTTCTGCTGTGCGAAGTAGAAGAACGCCACGCCGATGGCCAGCGTGATCATGATGGTGTAGATGCCTTCCGTGCGCACCGCGAGCCAACCAATCAGCGCCGCCACTGCCGTGGCGATGCCCAGCGCAAACAACACCGCCAGCCACCACGGCCAGCCCAGGCTGATGGCGGGCAGGCTGCTGCTGCCGAATATGGCCACCAGGTAGCCGGCCAACCCGGCCACCGACATTTGCGCCAACGACACCATGCCGCCGTAGCCGCCGATCAACGTCAACGACAAGGCAATCAGCCCCAGCAGCAGCGCCTGCGCGCCGACCTGGAAGGTGAAGAACGGCGTGGCGAACAAGGGGTAGAGCAACGCGAACGCCAAGACCAGCACGTGCCGCGCCGCCACCGGCCGCCACAACGCTGCAAGCCAAGGCGGCACACCAACAGGGGCTGAGCGGTCTGGAACGGTAGTGGCTGCGGCCACGCTGCGCGCCGGCGCGGCGCCGGCACGCATGGCATGGCGCCACTGGGCGGCACTCATACAGCTGCCCTCATGCTGCTTTACCCATGATGCCGCGCGGCTTGAACGCCAGGGCCACGACCATGATGACGAAGGTGAACACCACGCTGTAGGTTGGTGCGTAGGCCTGGCCAAACTGCTCGGCCAGGCCGATGAGCAAGGCACCGATGGCCGCGCCCACGACGCTGCCCATGCCGCCCACAATGACCACCACCAGCGAAGCCAACAGGTAGCGCGTGTCTTCGCCCGGCGACACCGACAGCGCCGTGCCGCCCACCACGCCGGCCAGCCCGGCCAGCCCGGCGCCGATGGCGAAGGTGAGCGCAAAGACGAGCTGCACGTTCACGCCCGATGCGGCGAGCATGCCGCGGTCATCAACCCCCGCGCGGATCATCATGCCCACGCGGGTGCGCGCCAGAAACCACCACAGGCCCAAACCGATGGCTGCAGCGGCAAAGAGCACGGCGATGCGGTAGGTGGGGAACTTCTCCACCAGCGGCAGCTCGGTGGAGCCGTAGATCCAGGTCGGTGGGTCGAAGGTGTAGATTTCGGCGCCCCAGCCCCACAGCATCAAATCAGCCAGCACGATGGACAGGCCAATCGTCACCAGCGTCTGGCGCAAGTCTTGCCCCGGCATGTGGCGAAACACCAGCACCTGCATCAGCAAGCCCAGCAGCGCCGCGGACAGAAAGCCGGCCACCACGGCCAAGACCCACGAGCCGCTGGCTTCACCCACCATCCAGCCCACATAGGCACCCAGCAGGTAGAGCGAACCATGCGCCAGGTTAACGTTTCGCATCAGCCCGAACACCAGCGTGAAGCCGCTGGCCACCAGGAAGTACAGGCAGGCCAGGGTCAGGCCATTCAGCAAGGTTTTGAAGAACAGGGTTGAGTTGTCGGCCAGGGCCCAGACGCACAGCGCCGCCAGCACGGCCAGCACCGCCCACCAGAAGGCGCGCTGCCAGCGTGAGGCTTGCAATGAATTCACGCCGCCCACCCGTAGCCCTGTGCCCCGGCCAGTTCCGGCGTCTTGGCAAAGACGCCGTCTTTCATCACAGCCAGGATGCGCTTGGGTTCACGCAGCAGCGCCAGGTTGGCCAGCGGGTCGCCGTCAATCAGCAGCAGGTCAGCCAGGTAGCCTTCCTTGATCAAGCCCAACTCGCTGCCGCGTTGCATGATCTGGCCGCCATACAGCGTGGCTGAGCGGATGGCTTCGCTGGGGGTGAAACCGAGGTGGCGCACGAAGAATTCCAGGTCGCGCGCGTTCTGGCCATGCGGCGTGAAGGCGAAGCCATAGTCACCCCCAGGCAGCACGCGGATCCCGCGCTTGTGCATGGCGCGCAGGCTTTCCAG
>JANMYI010000529.1:0-6825 GCA_031381955.1 Burkholderiales bacterium | reverse complement strand
CCGGGCCGGCCCTTGGTCTTTTTCTCGACCGTGTAAGCCGCGAAGGAGGCCAGCAGCGCACCGCCGCCGGGCAGCACGCCGAGGATGGAGCCCAGCGCTGTGCCGCGCAGCACGGCGGGGTAGGCGTCCTTGAAGTCCTGGCGGGTGGGCCACAGGCCTTTCACGTCCTTGGTGAAAACCTCGCGGTGCTCGGCCGGGCGGCTGAGGTTCATGATGATCTCGCCAAAGCCAAACACGCCCATGGCGATGGCCACGAAGCCCAGGCCGTCGGTCAGCTCGGGGATGTCGAAGCTGTAGCGCGGCACGCCGGAAATCACGTCGGTGTTGATCTGCCCCAGCAGCAAGCCGAGCAGGATCATGCAAATGGCCTTGATGAGCGAACCCGAGGCCAGCACCACCGCGCCGATCAGGCCCAGCACCATGAGCGAGAAATATTCTGCCGGGCCGAACTTGAAGGCCAGCTCGGTCAGCGGCGGGGCAAACGCGGCGATGACGATGGTGCCCACGCAGCCGGCGAAGAACGAGCCCAGGCCGGCGGCCGCGAGCGCGGCGCCGGCGCGGCCCTTGCGTGCCATTTGGTAGCCGTCGATCGCCGTGACGACCGAGCTTGACTCACCTGGAACGTTGATCAGGATGGCCGTGGTGGAGCCACCATACTGCGCGCCATAGTAAATGCCGGCCAGCATGATGAGCGCGGGCGTGGCATCGAGCGCGTAGATGCTGGGCAGCAGCATGGCGATGGTGGCCACCGGCCCCAGGCCCGGCAGCACGCCGATGAGCGTGCCCAGCATGGAGCCGAAAAAAGCGTACATCAGGTTTTGCAGCGTGAAGGCCACGCCAAAACCGAGGGCAAGGTTGTTCAGGAGTTCCATATCGATTTGTTCCTCAGGCGCCGGCCAGGAAGGTGGGCCACAGGGGGATGATCAGGTTCAGCCCCTTGATGAAGATCAGCCACGACCCCACCGTGAGCACGGCGCTGTTGATGATGACTTCCTTCCACTTGAATTCGTCACCGGCCAGGCTGGCCACGATGATCAGCAAGGGCAAAGAAATCGCCATGCCCAGACGTGGCAACGCGATTGCAAAGACCACCACGGCCAGGGTGATGAGGCCCATGGGCCGCCAGGGCACGCCGCCAATCGGGTCGCCGCCTTCGGTTTCCACCGTCAGCGCCTTGAACAGGACCACACCACCCAAGATGGCCAGCAAAATGCCCAGCCCGAACGGAAAGTAACCGGGGCCAGGCCGGGCACTGCTGCCCATGCTGTAGGTTTGCGCCCCGATGGCGAAAGCCACGCCTGTGACGATGAACATCAGCCCCGACCAGAAGTCTTTTTGGCTCTTGACCTTCACGCAGCTCTCCTCAATGTGGATGTCTGCGCGGATTCTAGGCAGCGCCCCCTGACGGGTCGGCTGTGGTTTCCACGTAAGCCTGGGGGGCTGTGACCCTCACAAGGAAATGTGGCTTTGCCACTTTTCTTGATCCCCGCGGGGGGCGGCCGGCTCCAGCCGGCCTTGGGGCGCTCAACCAGCGCGCCTTCGGCGCCTCACACACCCAGTTCAGGCGTGCAGCGCAGCACTTCATCCAGCGTGGTCAGCCCTTCGGCGATCTTCATCGCGCCGGCCAGGCGCAGCGGGCGCATGCCTTCCTTCACCGCCTGGCTGCGCAATGCCGAGGCATCGAGCGCGGGGTGGATGTGGCGCGCGGCCGCGGGGTTGATGGCTAACAGCTCGTACAAGCCGACACGGCCGCGGTAGCCGGTGTGGCGGCACTCCAGGCAGCCCACCGGCTTGTAGGCGCGCAGGCCACCCGAAAGCCGCCACGGTTTGGTCAACGATTCAAGCGATTCGCGCGTGGTGGCGTCATCACGCACCTTGCACGCCGGGCACAGCGTGCGCACCAGGCGCTGCGCCAGCACGCCCACCACGGTGGCGGCAATCAGGTACGGCGGCACGCCCAGGTCGGCCAGCCGGGTGATGGCCGCCGCGGCGTCATTCGTGTGCAGCGTGCTGAACACCAGGTGGCCGGTGAGCGCCGCCTGGATCGCCATTTCGGCCGTGGCCAGGTCGCGGATTTCGCCGACCATGATGATGTCCGGGTCCTGCCGCATCAGGGCGCGCAGGCCTTCGGCAAAGCCCAGGTCGAGCGCGGCCTGCACTTGGGTTTGATTGAAGGCCGGCTCGATCATCTCGATCGGGTCTTCAATCGTGCAGACATTCACTTCATCAGTGGCCAGCGCCTTCAGCGTGGCGTACAGCGTGGTGGTCTTGCCCGAGCCGGTGGGGCCGGTGACGAGCACGATGCCGTGCGGGCGGGCCATCAGCTCGCGCCAGCGCGGGCCATCGTGCGCGCCGAAGCCCAGGTGTTCGATGCTCTTGACCGCGGTGTCGGGGTCGAAGATGCGCATCACCATCTTTTCGCCGAATGCCGTGGGCAGCGTGGACAGGCGCATTTCGACTTCGGCGCCGGGCACGTCGAGCGTATCGGGGCGTTTGGTCTTGATGCGGCCATCAAGCGGGCGGCGGCGCTCCACCACGTCCATGCGGCCGAGCAGCTTGATGCGCGAGACCATCGCGTTCATCACGCCCAGCGGCACCTGGTAGACGGTGTGCAGCACGCCGTCGATGCGAAAGCGGATCACGCCCATGTCGCGGCGTGGCTCCAGGTGAATGTCGCTGGCGCGCTGGTCGAAAGCGTATTGCCACAGCCAATCCACCACCTGCACCACGCCCTGGTCATTCGCATCGAGCTGCTTGGCCGTTTTGCCCAGTTCAACGAGCTGTTCAAAGTTCGCCGCCGCGGAAGACTCACCGGTCTTGGCCGCCGCGCGCACCGAACGCGCCAGGGCGTAGAACTCGGTGGTGTAGCGGCGAATGTCCAGTGGGTTGGCCAGCACCAGCTTCACACTCTTGCGCAGGTGGCCTTCGATTTCGCTCACCCAGCCCACGTCGAACGGCTCGGCGGTAGCGATGGTCACCTCGCTAACACTCCACTGCACCGGCAGCGCCACGCGGGCTTCGGCATAGTGCACCGACATCACCTCGGCCACGCGGCCCACGTCGGCCTTGAGCGGGTCGATGCGCAGATAGGTCAGCCCGGCGCGCCTGGCCAGCCATTCGGTCAGCGCTTCGGTGTCGAGCGCGCTGCGCCCGCCCTCGCGCAGCAAGCCCGCGCTGCCCAGGCGCACCAAGGGGTGCTGGCTCGAATCGCCGGCGCCGAAGCGGCGCTGCACGCGTTCACTTTCGGCCGCGGCGAGCAGGCCGTCTTGCACCAACCATTCGAGCAGCACGCGCCAATCGAGCCGGCCCTTGACCGTGGGCGTGGCGCTGGCAGTGGCGCGCTTCATGCCGCGACCGCCAAATAGGGCCGCAGCATGCGCAGCCACTTGCGCGCCGGCGCGCCATAGCGGCCATAGGCCGACTCGATGCGCTGTGCGCGGCCGAGCAATTCGCCAGGCGCCGGCAAGCCCGCGCCCTTGGCAGCGATCACCGTGGTGTTGCCTTCGCGCGTGGGTTGCAGGCTCCACACCTGCCCGGTGCCGAACGCCGCAGCAATGCGCGCGGCGCTGTTGGCATAGCTGGCGTCGCGCCCGAACAGGTTGACGCTCATCACGCCGCCCGTGGCCAACACGGCGCGGCAAGCGGCGTAGAAGGCCTCATCGTCGAGCACCGGCGCGGCGGCGTCATGGTCGTACAGGTCCACATGCAGCAAGCTGGCTGTGCCGGCATGGGCGGCCTCGGTGACCCATTGCGCGGCGTCGGCGTGCTGCACGCTCAGGCGCTCATCGTCGTCACCCAGGTTGAAGCAGGCCCGGCAGGCCAGGATCACCTGCGGGTTCAGTTCCACCGCCGTGGTGCGCATCTTCAGCACGCGGTGCGTGAAGCGCGTGATGGCGCCGGCGCCCAGGCCCAACTGCACGGCATGGCCGGCGCCGAGCTGTTCGAACGGCAGCCACAACAGGCTGGCCAGCATGCGCTGCACATATTCCAGCTCCACCACGTTGGGCTGCTTGATGCGCATCGAGCCCTGGATCCATTCCGTGCCCAGGTGCAGGCTGCGCACGCCGTCGTACTCGCTCAGGGTGGCGGGGGCGAGTTCGGGTGGAGTGGCAAGTTCGGCGCCGGGCATGGCGGCACGATAGCGCAGCGTGGCAGCGCAGCCCGCAGGTTGAAGCTGGTGATTTGCGCCGTGTTTGCCAGGCTCCAGCCGCGCAACTCGGCGAGTGTTTCAGCGATGCGCGGCAGCTCGGCCGGCTCGTTGCGACTACGCTGGCCCGCCGCGCGCTGGGCCGCCGTGCGGTATAGCCAGTGCGGCGGAATGTCGGGGGCATCGGTTTCCAGCACCAGCGCGGTCTCGGGCAGGGTCTGCGCCAAGTGGCGGATCTGCAAGGCGCGCTCGAAGGTCATCGCCCCGCCAAAGCCGAGCTTGAAGCCGCGTTCAATGAACTGCCCGGCCTGCACCGCGCTGCCGTTGAAGGCATGGGCGATGCCGCCAGGCACCTCGATACGGCGCAAGCCCTTGAGCAGGCCATCGGCCGAGCGCCGCACATGCAGGATCACCGGCAGGCCGGCGGCGCGCGCCAGTTTCAACTGCGCCAGATAGAAGCGTTCCTGCAGCGCGGCGTCCAACCCGGGCACGAAGAAGTCGAGCCCGATCTCGCCCACGGCCACCAGCAGCGGGTCGTCACACTGGCGCTGCAAGTGTTGTTGCAGTGAGTCGAGGTCAGCAGCCGTGGCCTCGTGCACACACAACGGGTGCAGCCCCAGCGCATAAGGCTGTTGCAGGGCATGGGCCAGTTCGATGACGCGCGCAAAGTCAGCCGCCCGCACCGCCGGTATCACGATGCTGCCCACACCCGCCGCCTGAGCCCGCGCCACCACGGCAGCGCGGTCGGCGTCGAACTCGGTGGCGTCGAGGTGGCAGTGACTGTCGATCCATTCGAGCATGCGGCCATCATGCAGGAAAGCCACCCTGCACAAGCGGGGGCGCCGCATGCTACTGTTGGGTCGCGATGCCGCCCTGGCCCGCCCCACCCACCCCACCCGTCATGCCCACGCCCCAACGTCGCCCCGCGCTGTACAGCCGTTCGCGCCAGGCAGCACCGGCCTCGCCCACCACCCTACCCGCAGCGGCGGCGCCGCTGGTGGCCGGCACCACGCCGGCCTGGCGCCGCTTGCTGGCCCGCTTTCAGGCGCCGCTGTGGGGCCTGGCCGGCGCCGCGCTGGCGGTGGCCACCATGCTGCTGCTGGTGCCGCGCGGCCCGGTCATCACGCAAGAAGACATTGACGCCGCGGTGCGCCAGTCGCTCGAAGAAAAGCCCCTGCCCTCGGCCGCCGCGCGCGCTTACGAGGCGGTTGCCGGCTCGGTGGTGCGGGTGATGGGCATGGATGAAGACGAGGCCAGCGAAGCCAAGCCACCCGGTACGGGCGAAAAATCTGCCGACGCTGACAAGGCCGACAAAGCCGAAAAGGGCAATGGCGAAAGCGGCGTGGGCACCGGCGTGGTGATCAAAGACGACGGCACCATCCTCACCAACCTGCATGTGGCTTACGGCGCCAAGAAGCTGCGCGTGCGCTTTCACAACGGGCATGAGTCGGACGCCACGGTGATCGGCACCCAGCCCGAGAACGACCTGGCCGTGCTCAAGGCCAGCAGCCTGCCTGATGACCTGGAAGCCGCCACCATGCGCTCCACCGCAGATTTGCGCCCGGGCGACGAGGTGATTGCCGTGGGCCACCCCTTCGGCATCGGCCCGTCGGTGAGCGCGGGGGTGGTGTCGGGCCTGAAGCGCGAGTTCCGCTCCCCCGAAGGCCAGCGCATCCTGACCAACCTGATCCAGTTCGACGCCGCCGCCAACCCGGGTAATTCGGGCGGCCCGCTGGTCACGATGGACGGCCATGTGGTGGGCATCGTCACCGCCATCCTCAACCCCACGCGGCACCGCACCTTCATCGGCATAGGCTTTGCGGTGCCGATCGAAAACGCCGCCGCCGCGGCCGGCATGCCGCCGTTCTAACGTTTCAAATCAGTTTCAAACCACTTCATCCATGTCACACGCCGAAACCGACGCCGCTGCCAAGCAGCTTGAGCAAATTCTCTATGAAGTCAAGCGCGTGGTCGTTGGCCAAGACCGCTTCTTGCAGCGCGTGCTGGTGGCCCTGCTGGCCCAGGGCCACTTGCTGGTGGAAGGCGTGCCCGGTCTGGCCAAGACGCTGACCGTGAAGACGCTGGCGCGCGCCGTCAGCGGCAGCTTCAAACGCATCCAGTTCACGCCCGACCTGGTGCCGGCTGATCTGGTGGGCACGCGCATCTACAACCAGCGCACGGGCGAATTCGGCACCACGCTGGGCCCGGTGTTTGCCAACCTGCTGCTGGCCGATGAGATCAACCGCGCGCCGGCCAAGGTGCAAAGCGCGCTGCTTGAAGTGATGCAGGAACGGCAAGTCACCATCGCCGGCGAGACTCACCGCGTGCCCCTGCCCTTTGTGGTGATGGCGACGCAAAACCCGATCGAAACCGAAGGCACCTACCCGCTGCCCGAGGCACAGGTCGACCGCTTCATGATGAAGGTGTTGGTTGACTATCCCAATGAAGAAGAAGAGTTCGTCATCGCCGAGCGCGCCATCGCGCTGCCGGTTGATGTGGTGGCCGTGGCCAGCATTTCGCAACTCGCGCAATTGCAGCGCGCCTGCGCCGACGTGTACGTCGACCCGTCGATCATTCAATACGCCGTCAAGCTGGTTGCGGCCACGCGCGAGCCGGCCAAGGCGGGCTTGAAAGACCTGGCCAAATACGTCGCCTTCGGCGCCAGCCCGCGCGCCACG
>JANMYI010000523.1:0-6521 GCA_031381955.1 Burkholderiales bacterium | reverse complement strand
GCCCGCGGGCCTTCACTCCTTCACCCGACTGGTATTGCGTCAAGCCACTGGCCGTGTCGATGCCCAGGGCGATGATGTCGCGCATCGTCCACTGGTACAGCGCCGCGCGCAGGCCCAGGTCAGCGCCGACGCGGTGGGCGGCCACCAGTTCCACGGTGTCTATGCGCTCGCCGCTGAGCGCATGGTTGGCGACTTGCGACACGCCGTCTTCAGAGTCGCGCTCGAAGGCATGTGCGCACGGCGGGCGCGGCCATACAGCGCCTTGAGCGTGGTGCCCGCGGCGGCCTGCCAGATCAACGCGGTGCGCGGCATGGTGCCGCTGAACTCGAAGCCGCGGGTGGCCAGGTAGGTGTACTGGCGGTCGTAGCTGGCGTGCACCCCTGGCAGGCTGGCCAGCGCCTGGGCCAGCGTGCGCCAGCCGAAGGCCTTGATCTCGCTGCGCGTGACGATGCTCACCGCGGCGGCCACGTCGCGCTGCGCCTGCTCGTACTTGGCCGCGCCGGTCACCTTCACATCGAGCAGTTGCTCCAGGCTCAGCGCCGAGGTCGGCCGCGGCCTGCGCCGAGGTGGCGCCAGCCAGCGTCAGGCACAGCAGCAGTGGCCGCAGCCGTGGCGCGGCTGCACTGAATTTGGCGCTGATCATTGAGCGGCGATGGCGTGGGTACATGGGGCTGATCTCTGGTCGCTACTTCCGGCGTGGCGCCGTCGCAGGCCGGGCGTCTGCACGCCGCGCAAACACGGTTGCCGCCCTGATATCGGCCCACTTCAGCACCGCTTGAATCGAACCACGGCCGCAGCGGGCCAGGCCGCGTGCCGTGCGCAGCGCCGTTGCGCGCCAGCACGCTCCCGCCTCGTCAAGCCTGGCGCCAGGCTGCCAGCGCGCCGTGCGTGACGAATTGCGCGGCGATGTCCTGGCAAACTGAGCGCCATGGACGACACCGACCGAGCCTTGATTTCCCTGCTGCGCCAAGATGCGCGCACCAACGTGGCCGCGCTGGCGGCCAAGCTCAAAGTCTCGCGCGGCACCGTGACCAACCGGCTGCGCAAGCTAGAAGATGAGCACGTGATCGTGGGCTACACGGTGCGCTTGCGGCCCGACGCCGAGCCCAACCAGATCCGCGCCTGGATGGGGGTGGTGATCGAGGGCAATCAGACCCGCGCCGTGTTGGCCAGCCTGCTCGGAGAGCCCGGCGTGGCAGCGCTGCACGACACCAACGGCCGCTGGGATTTGCTGGCCGAGCTGCGCGCCGAGTCCAACGCCGAGTTGTCAGCCATTCTGGAACGGGTGCGGTTGATCAAGGGCATTGCCAGCACCGAGACGAGCATCTTGTTGGCCACCTATCGCTAGCCCCAAGGCAAGCCCGGCTTGCCGGTGCTATGGTTTGCTCCCCTTTTCACAGCCGGAGCAACAACATGGCAAATGTCGCAAGCAAGGCCGCAAACAAATTTGTTTGGTACGAATTGATGACCAGCGACCTGGCGGCCGCTGAGACGTTCTACAAAAGCGTGGTCGGCTGGAAGCTGGAAGACACCGCCATGCCCGGCATGAAGTACACCCATGTCCTGGCCGGCAGCACCTCGGTGGGCGGCATGATGGCGCTGCCGGACGAGGCCAAAAAAATGGGCGCACCGCCGGCCTGGATGGGCTATGTGGGCGTGCCCGATGTCAATGCCGCCGCCGCCAAGATCAAGGCCGCCGGCGGTGCGGTGCACAAGGCGCCCGAAGACATCCCAGGTGTGGGTCGCTTCGCCGTGGTGGCCGACCCGCAAGGTGCCTCTTTCATGATCTTCAAGGGCAACATGGCCGAAGCCCCACCCGCGCCGCCGGCCGCCACGCCCGGCACAGTGGGCTGGGTTGAACTGCATGCGGTGGATGGCGCCAAGGCCTGGGATTTCTACGCCAGCCAGTTCGGCTGGACCAAGGACACCGCCTTGGACATGGGCCCGATGGGCGTGTACCAACTCTTCGCCGCGGGCGGTGACGCCATAGGCGGCATGATGACCAAGATGCCCGCGCAGCCCGTGCCGGCCTGGCTGTACTACTTCAACACCGACGCGATCGACGGCGCGGCCAAGCGCGTGACCGATGGCGGCGGCCAGGTCGTCAACGGCCCGATGGAAGTGCCCGGCGGCAGCTGGATCATCAACGCCATCGACCCGCAAGGCGCGATGTTTGCCATGGTGGCGCCCAAGCGCTGAACCCTCACCGAGAACCGTTCAGGCCTTGAACGGGTTCTCGATGCGCAAGCCGTCGATGCGCTGGCCGTGCTGCAAATCTTCGGTCAACAGCCGCTTGCAGCCGGCTTCCAACGCGGCGGCAACGATCAGCGAATCGTAAAAGCTCAAACTCAGTCGGCCCTTCAGCACCAGCGCGTGGCTGTATAGCTTCGCACTGGGCATGACGCGCCACATCGGCTGCAGCATCTTTTCCAGGAATTCTTGCGTGTGCGCAGGCGTGGCGGGAGTGGCCAACTTGCGCGTCAAGACGTTGAGCGTTTCCTGCACAACCTGAAAGCTGATGCAGGCCGTCTTGGCCTCCAGACCGGCGCGTGTCAGGGCGTGGGCTGTTGCGCTCTTCTGCGGGGCGGCATCGTCGAAGAGATAAATGAAGATGTTGCTGTCAAAGAAATCAACGCTCATTCATTTCGTCCCGTGTGAACTTGCGCCCGCCCGTGCTCACATATTTGCGCATCTCGTCAACCAGAGCCATGGCATCGCCGGCGCTGCGGTGCCGGCCTGCGTAGCCTGCCAGCCACAGACGGAACTGCTCATTGAGCGTGGTGCCTTCCGTGCGCGCCTGCGCGCGCGCGGCTTCAATGACCGTTTCGTCGGCGCTGAGGGTGATATTTTTCATCGCTGGGCTCCAATGCAGTGCACACTTTGTAGTGTACACATCAAGCCTGATGCAGCCTCGAAAAATCATCTGCGAGGGTTCTGTGTCTTGGGCGTGCGAACTTCAACGCCAACCTCACACCAAGGTCATCAAGCTCGCATTGCCGCCCGCTGCCGCAGTGTTGGTGCTCAGCGAACGCTCGATGACCAGCCGCTGCAGCGGCACACGCAGCTCGCCCGGCGCCAGGCCGGTGAGGCCCACGATGGGCCCGGGGCGATTGGCCAGTTTGGCCGCCACCGCCAACAGCGCAGTGGCGCTGCCGTGGTGCAGCACGGCGTCGAACGCCACGCCGGCGTGGGCCCAATCCAGCGCCAGCGAAATGTGCTCGCGCACGTCAAGCGGCAGGCGGTCGTGCAGAGCGCGGGCGCTGGCCGGCCACACGCCGTGGCTGCCCACGGCCAGCACGGCGGCCAGTTGGGCCAATTGGTCAGCGTCTTGTTCGGCCAGGCACAGCACAGCGTCGTGCGGCAACACGGTGTACAGGTTGGCTTCGCCGGTGGGGCCAGGCAGGGCTTGCCAGGCGCCTACCGGTGACTCGGCTTGGGCTTGGTCGCACTGCGCGGCCAACACACCCCGGCCTTGCGCCTGGGCCCAGTGGCGCAGCGCGTGCAGGGCATGCAAGGCCGCAGCGTCATCGCCGCGGCCCGGCAGGCCGCGCACCGGCACCGCCGCGGCCACGCCGCTGTGCGCCACGGCCAGGCGCGCAGCCTGCACGGGGCTGTGGGCCAGCAGGCGCAGCAGGTACAGCGGCCCGCCGGCCTTGGGGCCGGTGCCTGACAGGCCTTCCCCGCCGAACGGCTGCACGCCCACCACCGCACCCACGATGTTGCGGTTGACGTAAACATTGCCGGCGCGCGACGCCAGCAACACCTGGGCCACGGTTTCGTCGATGCGCGTGTGCACGCCCTGCGTCAGGCCGTAGCCCGTGGCGTTGATGGCTTGCAGCGTGGCCGCCAACTGGAGGCGCGGGTAGCGCAGCACATGCAGCACGGGGCCGAAGACCTCACGTTCCAGATCAGCCACGCTGTTGATCTCGATCAGCGTCGGCGCCACATAACAGCCCTGTGCAGCGGCCTGCGCCGGCAGCGGCGCGCGCCACACGCGCCGGCCGCGCGCGGCCATGGCCTGCACGTGGGCTTCGATGGCGGCCTGCGCCTCGGCGTCGATCACCGGGCCCACATCCACCGCCAGCTCGCGCGGGTCGCCGGTTTGCAATTCCTGCACGGCGCCCTGAAGCATTTCAATCATGCGACCGGCCACGTCTTCCTGTACGCACAGCAGGCGCAGGGCGGAGCAACGTTGGCCGGCGCTGTCAAATGCCGAGGCCACGATGTCGGCCACGGCCTGTTCGGCCAGCGCCGACGAGTCCACCACCATGGCGTTCTGGCCACCGGTTTCGGCGATCAAGCACACGACCTGGCCGCTGGCCGTGAGGCGCGTGGCCAGCGTGCGCTGCAGCAAGCGCGCCACTTCAGTGGAGCCGGTGAACAGCACGCCCTGCACCCGCGCATCACCCACCAACGCGGCACCCACGGTTTCGCCGCGGCCGGGCAGCAGTTGCAGCGCGCCACGCGGCACGCCTGCACCGTGCAGGGCGCGCACGGCCGCCGCAGCGACCAGCGGCGTTTGCTCCGCCGGCTTGGCCAGTACCACGTTGCCCGCGGCCAGCGCCGCCGCCACCTGGCCGGTGAAGATGGCCAGCGGAAAGTTCCACGGGCTGATGCACACCACCGGGCCGAGCGGCAAGTGCGTGTCGTTGCTGAAATCGCGCCGCACTTCGGCGGCGTAGTAACGCAGAAAGTCCACCGCCTCGCGCACTTCGGCCACGGCATTGGCGCAGCTCTTGCCGGCTTCGCGCACGAGCAGGGGCACGAGATTGAAGGTGTCGGCTTCGAGCCTTGCCGCAGCGTCTTGCAGGGTGGCGGCGCGCTGCGCGGGCGGTGTGGCCGCCCATGCGGGTGCCGCCAGCGTGGCCGCGGCCAGGGCAGCCTGCACGTCGGCCAGCGTGGCCTCATGCACCTGGCCTACCACGTCGGCATGGCAGGCCGGGTTGCTCACGGTTTGCGCCTGGCCAGGCACTGCGCAAGTGGCGAGCAAGGGTGCGGCCTGCCAGGGCCGGCCGGCATCTGCCGCGAAGGCGCTGCGCAGCGCGGCCAGGGTGCGCTCGTCACTCAGGTCCTGGCCCAGCGAATTGACACGCGCCGCGCCATACAGCGCCGCCGGCAAGCGAATAGCCGGGTGCGGCGCGCCGCACACGCCCTCGTTGCGGGCAATGTCTTCAACGGTCAACACCGGGTCTTGCACCAGCTCTTCGAGCGCCACGTCTTCGTCGGCAATGCGGTTCACGAACGAGCTGTTGGCGCCGTTCTCCAGCAGCCGGCGCACCAGGTAAGCCAGCAAGGTTTCATGCGTGCCCACCGGCGCATAGATGCGACAAGGCCGGCCCAGGCCACCTGCGGCCACGGCGCGCACCACTTGCTCGTACAGCGGCTCGCCCATGCCGTGCAGGCATTGAAATTCATACTGGCCGCTGGCAAATTCGGCGCCGGCCAGGGTGTGGATGGCGGCCAGTGAATGCGCGTTGTGGGTGGCGAACTGCGGGAACACCGCTTCCGGTGCAGCCAGCAGTTTGCGCGCGCAGGCGATGTAGGCCACATCGGTGTAGGGCTTGCGCGTGTACACCGGGTAGCCGGCCTGGCCTTCGACTTGGGCGCGCTTGATTTCACTGTCCCAGTACGCCCCTTTCACCAGCCGCACCATCAGGCGGTGGCCGCTGCGCCGCGCCAGGTCAACGATGAAATCAACCACCGCCGGGCAGCGCTTCTGGTAGGCCTGGATGACGAAGCCAATGCCGTTCCAGCGCGCCAGCTCAGGCTCGAAGCACAGGCGTTCGAGCAGCTCAAGCGATATCTCCAGCCGGTCTGATTCTTCGGCGTCGATGTTCAGGCCGATGTCGTGGCGCCGCGCCAGCGTGGCCAGTTGTGCCAGGCGCGGGTACAGCTCGGTCAACACGCGCTCAACTTTCGCGCGCGCATAGCGCGGGTGCAATGCTGAAAGCTTGATCGAGATGCCGGGCCCTTCAACCATGCCGCGGCCCGCCGCGGCCGCGCCGATGGCGTGAATGGCCTGCTCGTAGGCGGTGAAGTAACGTTTGGCATCAGCCGCGGTCATGGCCGCTTCGCCGAGCATGTCGTACGAATAGCGAAAGCCCTGGGCTTCGCGCTCCTGGGCATTCGCCAGCGCCTGGGCAATGGTTTCACCGGTGACGAACTGCTCGCCCATCATGCGCATGGCCATGTCCACGCCCTTGCGAATGAGCGGCTCGCCGCCGCGCGCCACCACGCGGCGCAACGTGGCGCTCAAGCCGGTGTCACTGTGCGTGGCCACCAGCTTGCCGGAGAGCAGCAGGCCCCAGGCCGCGGCGTTGACGAACAGCGAGGGGCTCTGGCCCAGGTGCTGCTGCCAGTCAGCGTCCCCAATCTTGTCGCGGATCAGCGCGTCGCGCGTGGCTGCGTCGGGGATGCGCAGCAGCGCTTCGGCCAGGCACATCAGCGCCACGCCTTCTTGCGAGCTGAGCGCAAATTCCTGCAGCAGCCCCTGCACCAGCCCGGCGCGGCCGCCGGCCCGG
>JANMYI010000462.1:0-5454 GCA_031381955.1 Burkholderiales bacterium | reverse complement strand
CATTGCTGGCCGGGAAAACGATGTTGTCGCAGTGGCTGTAAAAGCAGGTGAACGGCACGCCCCGAGGCACGGTCTCGGCCTGGTGCAATGCACTTAACCAGGGGCTTGCCTGGCGCATCTGGCGCGCGTTGGGCGCCAGCGCAAAGCGCGCCAGCCAGGTGCCCTGGTGCGGTGTGCCCAGTGTGATGACAGCATGGACGCGCGCCGCGGCGCCACCCTGGCGCAGCCAGGCACGAATCGCCAACCCGCCCATGCTGTGGCCCACGACCAAGGGCGCCTGGCCGGTGGCGGCCTGCACCCGCTGCACCGCGGCGTCAATGTGCGCGGGGTAGTCGTCGATCTCGCCAAAGGCCGGCTCCAGCGTCACCGCCACGAAGGGCACGCCGCGTTCGCGCAGCGCCTGCATCCAGGGGTTCCACAGCGCCCGGTTGCAAAAAAAACCGTGCACCAGCACGACACCGCGCGCGCCAGCCGCCACGGCGGCCTGCGGCAGGTGGTCGGCTTGCGCCGCCACGCGCCAGGCCTGGCGCCAGGCGAAGACCTGCCAAGCCACCAGGCACTCACGCCGCCAGGCGCGCAACAACTCGCCCGCGCGGGCAGGTGGCGCGGCGTCAGCCTGGTTGACGTGGCGCAAGAGCAGGAATTCCAAGGCCAACACAAGCGGCTGAAACAGCGCCACGATCAACATGCCGGCCACGGCCAGCACGGGCCGCCCGGCCCACCACCAGCCCACGCCCCAGGCACCCATCAGGGTCAACTGAGCCAACCCCGCGCTGCGCAAACGCCTTGCCACCATGCCTGAAGCTCCAATTTGCGTACAGTGTGGCATCGGTGCCGGGGCCTCATTGGAGTTGCCGCCATGAATGTCGTCGAAAGCATGCTTGCCCAACGCCTGAACAACCTGCCGGTGGCCACGGCGCTCGTGCTGCGCGGTGCGCGCCGGCTGGGTGCGGCCGATGCCCGGGTGGTGATTCGCCCTCGCGGGCTGGCCTCGCTGGTGCACTTGGCCGCCGGGCAGATTGGCCGTGTGGCCGCCGACCACGTGGAAGGGCGCCTCGATCTGCAAGGCAATGCGCGCGACCTGATGGCCGTGGCGGCCTGGCTGCTTGATGGCGACCCGCGCAAGCAAGGCGATGCGCAGGCCACGTTTTGGTGGCGCGCCGTGTTGCAACGCAGCCGCTCCAGCGCGCGCCACACCTTGCGCAGCGATGCCCGCGCGGTGCGCCAACACTATGACGTGTCGGACGATTTCTACGCCCTGTGGCTGGACCCGCAGCGGGTTTACTCCTGTGCCTACTACCGCGAGCCCACGTTGGACCTGGCCGCGGCGCAGCAGGCCAAGCTCGACCACATCTGCCGCAAGCTCATGCTGCGCGAGGGCGACCGTTTTCTGGACATCGGTTGCGGCTGGGGCGCGCTGCTGCTGTGGGCCGCGCAGCACTACGGTGTGCACGCCACCGGCATCACCTTGTCGCGCAACCAGCACGCGCATGTGATGAAGCTGATCGAACAGCGCGGCCTGGCGGGGCGGGTCGATGTGCAGTTGGTCGACTACCGCGAATTGCAGGCGACCGAGCCTTTTGACAAGATCGCTTCGGTAGGCATGTTCGAACATGTCGGGCAGCGCCGCTTGCCGCAATACTTTGCCAAGCTGTATGGCTTGCTGCGCCCGGGTGGGCTGCTGCTCAACCATGGCATCACGGCCAACAACGCGCAGAGCGCCGAATTGAGTGCCGGCATGGGCGAATTCATCGAGCGCTACATCTTCCCCGGCGGCGAATTGCTGCACCTGTCGCACGTGTTGCGCGTGGCCGCACAGGCCCAGCTCGAAACGCTTGACGTCGAAAACCTGCGCCCGCACTACGCCCGCACGCTGTGGGCCTGGTCAGACGCACTCGAAGCGCACCTGCCGCAGGCCACGGCCTTGTCTGACGAGCGCGTGGTGCGCGCCTGGCGGCTGTACCTGGCCGGCAGCGCCATGAGCTTCGAGCGCGGCTGGATCTCGCTGCACCAGGTGCTGGCCGCGCGCCCCAGCGGCCAGCTCAGCGGCACCGCATTGCCCGGCGCACAGTGCGACTACCCGTTCCAGCGCGACTACATGGCCGCGGCTGCCCGCCAGCAACCCTGAGCGCCTGAGTCCCTGCTAGCCTCACCGGCATGAATTCAGCCGGCGAGCAAATCCTCGACGCCTTGCAAGCCGTGCAAGCCGAGCGCGCGGTGCGCCTGGCCGACCCCGCCCTGGCGGTGCGCGTGGCCGCCGTCAAGGCCTGGCAGCACCAGCGTTTTGCGCGCAGCCATGCCGACTTGCTGGCCCACCCGCGCTATGGCGCGGCGGCGCGCTTCTTCCTCGACGACCTGTACGGCCCGCGCGACTTCAGCGAACGCGACGCCCAGTTCCGGCGCGTCGTGCCGGCGCTGGTGCGGCTGTTCCCGGCCGAGCTGGTGCGCACGGTGCGCGCGCTGGCCGAGCTGCATGCGCTGTCCGAGCAACTCGACTCCGGCTTGGCGCGGCACGCCCACCATTGGCCGCTTGACGCCGCCGGCTACGGCCGGGCCTGGCGCGAGTTCGGCCACGCGCCGCAGCGCGAACAGCAGATCGAACTGGTCACACAAGTAGGGCATGCGCTGGACGTTTACACCCGCAACCCGCTGCTGCGCCAAAGCCTGCGCCTGATGCGCGGGCCGGCGCGTGTCGCTGGCCTGGCGGACTTGCAGCGTTTTCTGGAGACCGGCTTCGACACCTTTGCCGCGATGGGTGGCGCGCAAGACTTCATGGTCAGCATCGCGGCGCGCGAACGTGCCGAGGTGCAGCGCTTGTTCGCCGCATGACGACGCCTGATCTTCCAATGGCGCGCAGCTTCGACGCCCTGGCGCTGACGGTGCTTCAGCGCGACTGGCTGTCATCCAACCACATCGTTTTTCGCGCCACCGGCAGCAGTGGCGCGGCCGTGGTCGATACCGGCTACGACAGCCACAGCGCCATGAGCTGCGCGCTCATCGAGCATGCTTTGCACGGCGAGCCACTCGCGCGCATCGTCAACACGCATCTGCATTCAGACCATTGCGGTGGCAATGCGGCACTGCAAGCGCGCCACGCTTGCGAGACCTGGGTGCCGCAGCCCAGCTTCGAGGCCGTGCGCGCCTGGGATATGCAGGCCCTGAGCTTCGACCAGCTCGACCAGGTGTGCCACCGCTTCAGCGCCAGCCACGCCTTGGCCGCGGGCAGCAGCATCGAGCTGGGCGGCCACCTGTGGCAGGCCCACGCCGCGCCCGGCCACGACCCCGATGCGCTGATGTTCTTTCAGCCCGAGGCGCGGGTGCTGATCACGGGCGATGCGCTGTGGGAAGACCGCGTGGCCATCATCTTCCCCGAGCTTGAAGGCGGCAGCGGCTTCGTTGAAGCCAACGCCGCGCTGGATGTCGTCGAAGCGCTGAACCCGGCCATCGTCATCCCCGGCCACGGCCGGCCGTTCAGCGGCGTGGCCGGCGCGCTGGCGCAAAGCCGCGCGCGCCTGGCGCGCTTCGCTGCCGAGCCGGCCAGCCATGTGCGCTATGCATTCCGTGCGCTGGTGATGTTTCACCTTTTGGCGCAGCAGCGCGTGGCGCGCAGCGCGCTCATCGCGTGGATGTGCTCGGCGCCCTTGTTCGTGCGCCTGGGCGGTGGCGCGGAGCATGCACAAAAGGTGCTCGAAGGCCTGCTGCGCGACGGCGTGCTGGTGCAGGATGCGCAACAACAACTCAGCGTGAAGTGAACGATGAAAGGCGGGGCATGAAACCGTTGCTTGATGGCTTGCGCGTGGTCGAGTTCTCGGCCTTCGTGGCTGCGCCGCTGGCCGGCCTGACGCTGGCGCAACTCGGCGCGCAGGTGCTGCGCGTGGACCCGATCGGCGGCAACATCGACCGCCGCCGCCACCCGCTGAATGCCGAGGGCGTGAGCCTGTACTGGGCCAGCCTGAACCGCGGCAAACAGTCGGTCGAATTGAACCTGCGTTCGCCGCCGGGCCGCGCGCTGATGCAGCGGCTCATTTGCGCTGCGCCGCCCGATGCGCCGCCGGTGTTCATCACCAACCTGGGCGTTGATGGTGAACTGGCCTACGAGGCGCTGCGAGGGCTGCGCGCCGATCTGATCATGGTCCAGCTCAGTGGCTCGCCCGACGGCGGCAACGCGGTGGACTACACCGTCAACAGCGCGGTCGGGTTCCCCTTGCTCACCGGCAGCGGGCAGCAGCCGGTGAACCATGTGTTGCCGGCCTGGGACGTGGCTGCCGGGCTGCACATCGCGCTGGCCGTGGTGGCCGCCGAGCGGCATTGGCAACGCACCGGCCAGGGCCAGCACCTCCAGCTCAGCCTGAGCGACGTGGCCATGGCCACGGCCTCGAACCTGGCCTACCTGGCCGACGTGCAAGTCAACGGCACGCAACGGCAAGCTGACGGCAACCAGCTCTACGGCGCCTATGGCGACAGCTTCGCCACCGCCGACGCCCGCCACGTGATGGTGGTTGCCCTCACAGAACGGCAATGGCAGGCCCTGCTCAAGGCCACCGGCAGCGCCGCCAAACTCGGAAGCGCGGCCGCTGCGCTGGGCTTCAGCCTCGTTGGTGACGCCGCGCGCTACCAGGCACGCGGCCTGATCAGCGCCGCCCTGGCGCCCTGGTTTGCGGCGCACAACCAGGCCGAGGCGGGTGTTGCGCTCAGCGCTGCCGGCGCGCTGTGGGGCCCGTACCGCAGCTTTGCGCAGATGCTGGCCGAAGACCCGCGCTGCAGCGAAGCCAACCCGATGTTCAAGCAGGTGCACCACCCCGGCGCGGGCAGTTGGCTGACGTCGGCGTCGCCCTTGTCGTCTAACACCTGCCTGCGTGTGCCGCCGGCCGCCGGGCCGCGCGGCGGCGAGCACACGCTGGCGCTGCTGGCACAAATGCTGGGGCTGGACGAAGCCGCGCTACAGGCCTTGCAGCGCGAGGGCGTGATTGCTTGATCAGGCGGCCAGCTGCGCGCGCATGGCGCTGATCGCCGCGGCGTAGTCGCTCGCGCCGAAGATCGCGCTGCCGGCCACGAAGGTGTCGGCCCCGGCATCCGCGGCGCGGCGGATGTTGTCGGTCTTGATGCCGCCGTCCACCTCCAGCCGGATGTCGCGGCCGGTGGCATCAATGCGCCGGCGCGCGGCCTCGATCTTGCGCAGCGCACTCGGTATGAAGCTCTGGCCGCCGAAGCCGGGGTTCACGCTCATCACCAGAATCAGGTCGACCTTGTCGATCACCCACTCCAGCACGTCGAGCGGCATCGCGGGGTTGAACACCAGGCCGGCCTGGCAGCCTTCGGCCTTGATGAGTTGCAGGGTGCGGTCCACGTGCGCGCTCGCGTCGGGGTGAAAACTCACCAGATCGGCCCCCGCCTTCGCGAAGGCCACCGCCAGTGCATCGACAGGCTGCACCATCAGGTGCACGTCGATCGGCA
>JANMYI010000447.1:0-6097 GCA_031381955.1 Burkholderiales bacterium | reverse complement strand
TTGTCTTTCAGCGTGTCGGGCACCTCACCATTAACGATACGTTGAGCCAGGCCTTCGACGATGGCTGTCTTGCCCACGCCGGGCTCGCCGATCAACACCGGGTTGTTCTTGGTGCGCCGCTGCAACACCTGAATGGCGCGGCGAATTTCATCGTCGCGGCCGATCACCGGGTCAAGCTTGCCCAAGCGCGCGCGCTCGGTCAGGTCGAGCGTGTACTTTTTCAAGGCCTCGCGCTGGCCTTCAGACTCGGCTGAATCCACCGCGGCGCCACCGCGCACCGCTTGCACCGCGCCTTCAAGCGCCTTGCGCGTCAGGCCATGGCCACGCACGATGCCGCCGATGTCGCTCTTGGCGTCGGCCAGCGCGAGCAGGAACATTTCGCTGGCGATGAACTGGTCACCGCGCTTGCCGGCTTCCTTCTCGGCGGCTTGCATGAGTTGCAGCAGCTCGCGCCCGGGCTGCACTTGGCCTCCTTGCACTTGCGGCAGCGCGCTAACCGCTGTTTCCATCGCCGTGCGCAGCGCGGTGGTGTTGGCGCCGGCGCGGTCGAGCAAGGCCTTGGGACCGTCGGCCTGCACCAGCATGGCGGCCAGCACGTGGGCCGGCTCCACGTAGGGGTTGTCGCGCGCCACGGCCAAGCTCTGGGCCTCGGACAGGGCTTGTTGGAAAGCGGTGGTGAGTTTGTCGAGTCGCATGATTGTTTCCCTTGGCTTGGAGGCAACGTGGGGCGATCAAGCCAGGATTCAAGGTTTTGGCTTCCTACAATGAGCCGCGTGAACATCCATCAGATCCAGGTCAAGTACGACCCCAGCGCCGACCGCATCTTGCTGCAGGTGCGCACCCAGCCACCCGAGCTGTATCAAGTCTGGCTCACGCGGCGCATGGCGCTGCGTTTCTGGCCGCACTTCCAGCCCATGGTGGCCAGCCTGGCGCTGCCCAGCGTGTCGCCCGGCTCGGTGGTGTCACCCGAAGCGCGGCAGATGCTCAGCCAGGCCGCGCGCGACAAACCGCTGCCGCATGCCGACTTCAAGACCCAGTTCCAGGCCGATGGCGCGGCCACGCCACTGGGGCCCGAGCCGGTGCTGGCCACGGAGATCAGCCTGAAGCCCACGCCCACCGGCGGGGTGATGCTGCAATGGCGCGAGGCTGGCGGGCGCAGCCTCACATTGCAAGTCACCGAAGAGTTGTCGCTGGCGCTGCTGCGCTTGCTCGAAAGCGCGCTCGTGGCGTCGCAATGGGGCGTGGTCAACACGCCTGCGGCGGGCCAACAAACGCCAGGTGAAAGCCCGCCGGCGCTGCTGAATTGACCTGACTTTTCACGGCTTGGTGACAGGGCGTAAGCCAGGCAGCCATTCGGCGGAATTCAGTTACAGGGCTTCACGCCCCGGGCACTAGGGTGCGGGGTTGCCGCTTTGCGGTGTTGACCCTGTCCGAAATGACCCGACTCCCAAGACCTGCCCTGCTGGCCGCTTTGATGGCCCCGTTGTTGCTGCTTTCCCTGGCCGGCTGCGGCGGCTCCGACGACCTGGAATCGGCGCTCGAAGAGGCACAGCGCAGGCCCGGCCGCGGCAACGACCTGACGCCACCCAAGGTGAGCATCGTCAAGCAAGGTGCCGTTGACGTGCAAGGCACCACCTCGCTCGACGGCGCGGCCAGTGATGACATCCAGGTGGCCCGCGTCACCTGGAGCAACGACCGTGGTGGCTCGGGCAGCGCCAGCCTGAGCGGCAGCACCACGCAAAAAACCTGGGTCGCCACCGGCATCACGCTGCAAAGCGGCGACAACGTGCTCACCGTGGTGGCCGTAGACGCCGCTGGCAACCGGGCGCAGGCCACGCAGGTGCTGAGTCATGTGCTGCCTCCTCCACCCCCGCCTCCGCCGCCTCCGCCTCCGCCGCCTCCGCCGCCGCCACCACCACCGCCCACGGGCGCGTACAACCTGGCGCCACTGGGCAGCCCGCGCATCATGCTGGCCGATGCGGCCACACTGAGCCGGCTGAAAACCGCCTACACCAACGCCACGCCAGCCGCGGTGCGGTTGAAGAACACGGTTGACGCCGAAATGGCGGGCGGCGCGATGTGGGGCTTCCAGCCCTGGTTTGCGGCCCTGTTGGGGCAGCTCAGCGGCAACGCGGCGTACTGCAACTTTGCAGTGAACCGCACCGAAGCCCGCGTGGTGGCTGAAGAAACGTTGATCAACACCGGCCAACGCGCCGGCGTGGCAGGTGACAGCTACTTGGAAGTGGGCCCGATCATCGGGAACCTGGCCACCGTGTACGACTGGTGCCGCGGCAGCATGACGGCCGCGCAGCGCACCCGTTGGCAGGCCTATGCCAACCAGGCGGTCTGGAACGTCTGGAACCCGGCCCAGGCACGATGGGGCAACACGGTTTATTCATGGACGGGCTGGTCGGTCGACAACCCGGCCAACAACTACTACTACTCGTTCCTGGAAGCAACCATGCTGCTGGGCCTGGCCAGCCACGGCGAGAACACGCAGGCCACGGCGTGGCTCGACAAGTTCCGCGTCGAGAAGATGCAAAACCAGCTCTTCCCGATGTTCAATCGCGACCTGGCCGGCGGCGGTTCCCGTGAAGGCACCGGTTATGGCACGGCCATGAAGAACCTGTGGCGCCTGTATGACTGGTGGGAACGTTCCACCGGCGAGCGCCTGGCCACCGGCACGCCGCACACCCAGGCTTCGCTGGCGCACTTCATGCACCAGGTGGTGCCCACGCTGGATCGGCTCGCGCCCACCGGCGACCATGCGCGCGACTCCACCGCGGCGCTGTTCGACTATCACCGCGACTACCTGGGCGTGCTGGCGCGCCTGTTCCCCACCGACCGCCTGGCCGGCACCGCCAAGAGCCTGTTGGCACAAAGCTCGGTACCGGTGATGCAGTACGGCTTCATGGCCTACAGCGACTTCCTCTACGACCTGGCCGACATCACCGCACGCCCGCTCACCGACTTGTCCACCGCGTACTGGGGCAGCGGCACCGGCCAGTTCGCCATGCGCAGCAGTTGGGCCAAGGATGCGGCGTTCGCCAACTTCATCTGCGGCCCGTACACCGAGAGCCATGCCCACCACGACCAAGGCAGCTTCGTCGTCTTCAAGGGCGCCTGGCTGGCGCAAGACGCCAACCTCGATTCGCACTCGGGCATTGAGCAGGCCGAAGGCTTGCACAACCTGGTGCGCATTGAACGCGGCGGAGCCGTGGTGCCGCAACGCTATGGCAGCACATGCCAGATGCAGGCCCTGGCCAACACGCCCGACTATGCCTACGGCCTGGCCCGCGTCACGCCCAGCTACGGCGGCGAGCCCGGTGTGGCCAAGGTGGAGCGCGAGTTACTGTTCATCAAACCTGCCACCTTCGTTGTCTTTGATCGCGTGCAGAGTGCGGGTGCGGGCATGCGGCGCGTCTTCACGCTCAACCTGCCCACCGCGCCCACCATCAATGGCGACGCCATGAGCGTGGTGAACGGCAGCAACCGCCTGGACGTGACGCGCCTGTCGCCCGCCGGCCTGCCCTGGCAGGTGAGCGCCTGGCCGGGCCTGAACGCCGAGGTACTCAAAGGCGTGCGGGTGGATGTGCCGCATGACGTGGGCGACGCCAGCGAGTTCCTGCATGTGCTGGGCACCAACGGCTCGGTGAGTGGCACGGTACGTGATGACGTGGCCGGCAGCATCGGCACACGCATCACCTTGGCTGATGGCCGCAGCGCCGTGGTGCGTTTCAGCAGCGCCGGCACGGGCGGCACGCTGGAGATTCGTTCCAGCAGCGGCGCGGTGCTGTCGACAGGCGCGTTGCCCAGCACGGTGTCGGCACCGCCGATGTTTGTGAACTAAGGCCGCGGTTCAAGAGCCCAGTCCAAGGCTCAGTACAAGGCCTGACTACAAGGCCTCGCCCAGCGCGCGGTAGTGGCCGGCGTGAAACACCAGCGGCGCCACGAAGGCGTCGCTGGCGTGCAGCACGCGGCCGATGAACAGCACATGGTCACCGGCCGTTTGTTGCGAATGCAGCGCGCATTCGAACACCGCGGCGCAGCCGGCCAGCACCGGCGCGCCGTGGTGGCCGGCATTCCAGGTGCCCAGGGCGAACTTGTCGGCCGCGCCGCTGGCGAAGCGGCGCGACAAGGCCAGCTGGTCCGCGGCCAGCACGTTCACGGCAAAGTGTGCGGCGGCGGCGTAATGGCGCAAGCTGGCACTGGCACGGCGCAGCGACCACAGGATCAAAGGCGGGTGCAAAGACAGAGCGTTGAACGAATTCACCGTCATGCCCACCGGCTTGCCGTCTTCCGCCAGGCAGGTGATGAGCGTCACCCCCGTGGCGAAGCGGCCCAGCGCATGGCGCAGCGCTTGCGCGTTGAGATCAGCGCCGCTCAAGCTGGCGGCCACCAAGTGCGTACCAATGCAAAGCCCAGTGCGGCGCAGGCCAATGCGCCCAGCACATGGGCCAGGCTGTGCGCCAGTGCCAGGCCATAGTCGCCGCGTTGCAGCAGGCCCAGCGATTCGGCCGAGAAGGCTGAAAAGGTGGTCATGCCGCCAAGAAAACCCGTTACCGCAAACAAGCGCGCGGTGTCATTCGGCCAGCGCATGAAAGCCACCATGGCCGCGCCGATCAACAAGCCGCCTATGGCGTTGACCAGCAAGGTGCCGAGCGGGAATCCGTGCCACACCGTGTTCAGGCGCATGCTCAAACCCCAGCGCACCAACGCACCCAGTGCGGCGCCAACGGCCACGGCCAGCGCGCTGCCTAGTTGCATGGCTGGCAGGGCTGAACTCATGACCCGGCGTTGCCCACGGGCAAGCCCCAGCGCTGCGCGGCCGCGTCATCGGCCACCCGTGCATCAACCCATTGCGCGCCTTGAGCCGTGTGTTCCTTCTTCCAGAATGGGGCCTGCGTCTTGAGGTAGTCCATCAAGAACTCGCAAGCCTGGAAGGCCTGGCCGCGGTGCGCACTGGCCACGGCCACGAGCACGATCTGCGCGCCGGGCTCCAGCATGCCCACGCGGTGGATGATGCGCACGCCGCGCAGATCGAAGCGCTGGCAAGCGGCGTCGATCATGTCTTCAATCGCACGCTCGGTCATGCCCGGGTAATGCTCCAGTTCCATGCGCTGCACGCCCTGCCCGGCCGCACCGCCACGCACGGTGCCGATGAAGCTGGCCACCGCGCCCACGCCACCATCGCCGCCATGCAAACCGGCCACTTCAGCGGACAAGTCGAAGTCTGCTGTCTGGATGCTCACGCGCGCGGTCATCACCCAGCCTCAGCCGCCCGTGACCGGCGGAAAGAACGCCACTTCGGCACCCGCTGTGAGCAGCGCGTCTTCATCGCACATCACCTGGTTCAACGCGCAGCGCACCGCGCGCGTACGCGCCAGGGCTTGAGCGTGGGCCGCACTCCTGGCCAGCAGATGGTCGCGTAACGCGCCCACCGTGCTGGCCCCGGGCAGATCAAGCTCCTCCCCCGGCCCTAGGGCTTCGCGCAGCGAGGCAAAGTAACGCAGGCGGATGTTCATCATGTATGGATCAATTCAGCCAGCGGCAGGTACTGCACCACGTCGCCGCGCTGGATGGCCCGGCCCGGCGGGTTGTCCACCAGGCCATCGGCCCACACTGCCGAGGTGAGCACGCCGGAAGACTGGTTGGCGAACAGGTCCAAGTTGCCGTGCGCGTTGCGGCGCACGCGCAGGAATTCGCGCCGCTTGTCGGGCTTGGGCCACTCAAAGTCAGCGCGCATGGGCAAGGCCTGCGGCAATGCGGCGCTTTGGCCTTGCAAGGCGCGCAGCACCGGCGCCACGGCGATCAGGAAGGTGACGAAGCTGGACACTGGGTTGCCCGGCAGGCCAATGAACAACGCCGCGCTGCCATCGGGCCGGTGCACCTGGCCAAAGGCCAAGGGCTTGCCGGGCTTGATGGCGATCTGCCACAGCTCGATGCGCCCTTCGGCCGCAACGGCCGGGCGCAGATGATCTTCCTCACCCACCGAGACGCCGCCTGAACTGAGGATCAAATCGTGCCCCTGCGCGGCGCTGCGCAGGGCCACGCGCGTGGCACCCAACTGGTCGGGCACGATGCCCAGATCGGTGAC
>JANMYI010000424.1:0-6098 GCA_031381955.1 Burkholderiales bacterium | reverse complement strand
CCACCAGGGCGGGCGATTCCATTCGGCCTGTGTGGCCACGCGCATCGCCGGGTCGATGCGGTAGTACTTGGCCAGGTCGCGGATCATGATGCTGGGCTTGCCGTTGTGCGTCCAGGGCTGGAAGGCGAGACCGACGTAGGGCCAGTAGCCCCAGGCCCAGGGTGCGTCTTCGCGCGCCAGCGCCACCATCTGGTCGACCACCTTCTGTTTTTCGGGGCCGTCTTCGAGCGTCTGCATCAGCTGGTACAGGCGGTTGTATTCGGGGTTGTCGTAGTTGGCCGTGTTCTCACCCTGGTGCGGATACTTGGCATTCGGCCCATAGAGCAGGAACAAAAAGTTCTCGGCGTCGGGGTAGTCGCCCAGCCAGCCCCACCAGAAGATCTGCTGCTTGCCTTGCAAGACTTTTTCCTGGAACTGGTTGTAGTCAGTGGCGCGCACTTCGAGCTGCACGCCGAGCTTGGCGAACTGCTTGACCATCCAGTCGAGTTCGGCGCGAATCTCTGGCGTGGGCGTGCGCTGGTAGTCGTAGTTCAACACCAGCGGTTTGCCGGTCTTGGCCTCGCGCCCGTCGGGGTAGCCGGCTTCGGCCAGCAACTGCTTCGCGTCGTCGATCGACCGCCGCTGCACCTTGCCGCCCACCAGCTTGTGCGTGATGGGGTTGAAGCCCTGCGGCGAGTTCTCGCGCGAACCAAACACCCCCGGCGGCACCGGCCCGTGCGCGGCCACACCGCCCTTGGTGCGGAAGATCTTGCCGTAGCCCTCTTCCCAGTCGATGGCGATGCTCAATGCATGGCGCAGCTTGCGGTTCCTCGCCTGCTGCTCGGGCGTGTCGCCCTTGCCCACCACGGGGTCGAGCCAGTTGAAGCCGAGGTACCAATTGTTGATGTCAGTCGTTAACGGAAACTTGAAGCCGCGCTCGGCAAAGAGCTTGGTCACGGCGGGCGAATCGTCTGCATCGACGCGGAATTCGACGCCCCATTCCGGGCGTTCGATCTCGGGCACATCGAGATACCCTTGCTTGAACATCTCCTTGCGTGGGACACGTTCCTTGACAAAGCTGCTGACCACCGTGTCGGCAAACGGCAACGCCTTGCCGCAGTCAGCCAGCAGGCCCAGTTCGGCATCGCCCGGCATGCCTTCGCAGGGATAAGTCTCGCCGTGGTAGTTGGGGTTGCGCTTCATCACGTGGCGGCGGTCTTGCACGTACTCGGTCATCATGTACGGGCCGGTGCCCACCGGCCAGCGGATCAACGACAGCCCATTCGCATTCATGCCCGGCTGGGCATAGAAGGCATCGGCCTCCCACGGCACGGGTGCGGTGAAGGTCATGGCCAGCCAGTACTTCCACTGCGGGTACTTGCCCTTGATGCGCATGCGCACGGTGTGGCTGCCAACCGCCTCGGCCCCGGACATGGGCCAACGGCGGAAGTCGAGGAAAGGCTTGTCCAGCGCATCGGCGCCCAGGCCGGCGAGCAGCTTCTTGTCTTCGGCCTTGATCAGATCGGCGTACTCTTTCAGGCCCAGCACGTACTCGGAAAACACCGCGAAGATCGGCGCCTCGATGCGCGTGGTGGCGTGGCGTTTGAGCGCGTACACGTAGTCATCAGCCACCAGCTCGCGCGTGCCTTGCACGGCAAAGTCCCACGGCGAACGGCGTTCGCCCAGTTCGCCGGGCTTGAGCCCGTGATACAGGTGCTGACCCTGCGCGTTCTTGGCGAAGGCCGGGTGGGGCGCGTAGCGAATGCCGGGCTTGATGCGCACGTCGTAAACGCTTTGCGCCACGGCGTCGGGCGGCGCATCGTCGCTCAGGCGGTTGCCGGCCTTGTCCAGAAAATACGGCGCCACCACTTCCACCGCCGCCTTGGGGATCAGCGTGTAGGGGCGCTTGAGGTAGTGGTAGCCGTACAGCGGCTCGTAGGTGGAAAAGGTGTACGGCGTTTCCGGGTTGCTGTAGGAAGCGGTCGGGTCGAGGTAGCGCGGCGAGCGTTCGTCGAACGAATTGAACAGCGTGTTCTCGGCCGCCGCGCCTTCCGGGTAGGGGCTGTTGCTGCATGCGGCCAGACCCAGGCAAAGCCCGATGGCGCCAAGCAGGCCGCGCGGCCCGCGAAAGCGTTCAGACCCTCGGGTCATACAGAAAGCGCCGAACCTTGCTTGCACGAAGGCGCTGCGAATGCGCATGCGCCGGGTTGATGAGGACATTGATCTCCTCGGAAATGATCACGGAGGGTACGACAAAAGACTCACCGTCACGCCAGCAGACCTGCACGCATGCGCTCAAGAAAATCTTCCACGGCACGCTGGCCTTCGGGGTTGCGCAGCATTTCCGCGGGTGTCTTGCCGCCGAGCTGACGCAGCGGTACGCGTATCCACTGGCTGACCCAGGCTTCGAGATCGAACTCGGATACCAAAGCCGCGTCGCCGCTCTGGACGCGGGCGAGAAGCGCATGGAGTGCCTCTTTCGGCTTGCGTTCACGATCACGCTTGTTGACGTTCCAAAACGCCGCCGCCGACAAGCGCGTCGCCGGCATCACCACCCCACCAACACGTCACGCCCCTGCACCAACAGTTCCACCCGGCGGCCGATGGGCAAGCTCACTTTGGTGGCAATGTGGCCGAAGGGCAAGCCGGTGAGGATGGGTGTTTTCGTCAGGCTGCGCAGATGCTCAACCACCGTGCGCAACGAAAAGCCGCGATCCATGGGTGACTTGCGCTGCACCGTGAAGTCGCCCAGCAGCACAGCCTTTTGCGCGTCCAGCACACCGGCCTGCTTGAGTTGCAGCAGCATTCGCTCCACGCGGAACGGCTGCTCGTTCACGTCTTCCAAAATCAGCACGCCACCCTTCACCTTGGGCCAGTGCTTGGTGCCGAGCAGCGAGCACACCACGGCCAGGTTGCCGCCCCACAGCACCCCGCGGGTTTGCAGGCCGTCGAAGCCGGCTTGCGTGCGCCAGCCCACGGCTTCAAGCTCGCCGCTCATGGCTTCAGCGAAGCAGGCCGCGGTCACGTCGTCGACACCGCCGTTTTCATCGCTGCGCGAAAAATCATCTTGCGCCGTGGGCCCGGCCCAGCTTGGCGCGCCGGTGTGGGCCAGCAGCGCGAGCTGCAAGGCCGTCATGTCGCTGTAGCCCACCCAGCGCGTGCCGCGTTCCACGCTGGCCTGCAAGAGCTTCCAGTCGATGCGCTCCAGCAGCCGCGTCAGCCCATAGCCACCGCGGGTGGCCATGGCGATGCTCGGGGCGCGCTGCGCCACGCGGTGCAAGGCGGCCAGGCGGGTGTCGTCGTCACCGCCAAAACGCTGGTGCTTCTTGAAGGCGGCCTCGTCGATGTGCACGTCATAGCCCATGGCCTTGAGGCGCTTGGCCGCCAGGCGCACGGGTGCGGCCTTGACGATCACACCGGCTGGGGTGAACAGATCAAGTGAGAGCAAGGTGGCGCTTGTCATTCCAGCTCCGTGCCGGCAGGCCCTTCGAGCACGTCGCCGGTGGGAATGGCAGCGTCGATCAAGCCGCCCTTCTCGGCCCGCTGCTGCGCCCGCCGTTGGGCGAAAAAATCACGCAACAGCACGCCGCAGGCTTCAGCCATCACGCCGCCCTGCACCATTGTTTGATGGTTCAACTGCGGCACGGCGAACAGGTTCAACACCGACCCCGCGGCGCCGGTTTTCGGGTCCATCGCGCCATACACCACGCGCTTGAAGCGGGCGTGCAGCAAGGCCATGGCGCACATGGGGCAGGGCTCGAGCGTCACGTACAACTCGCATTCGGGCAGGCGATAGTTTTCAAGCAACTGCGCCGCATGGCGCAGCGCCACGATCTCGGCATGCGCGGTGGGGTCGTGCGTGGTGATGGGCCGGTTGTAGCCGGTGGCCACCACCTGGCCCTGGCGCAGGATGACCGCCCCCACCGGCACCTCGCCCACCAGCCAAGCGTTGTGCGCCTGGTCCAATGCCAGCGCCATGCCGGCGCCGTCGCGCGAGGCTTGTTCTCGCTCTGCCGTCATGCGCTGCGCTGCTCCCAGGCCTGGCGGCGCGTGGCGCGCCGGGCCTGCACGCCAGCGCGCAAGCCGGCCACCCATTCAGGCAGGTTCACCGCCGCCAATTCGGCCGCCATCGCCGTGTGCCCGGTGGGCAAGTCGGCTTGCGGCACGCGCCGGTATTCGTGGCCCCAGCCATCGCGGGCCAGCCAGGCCATGTCGACCAACCAGCGGCGCAGCTCGACATGGTCTACGCCGATGAAGCCACCAGCCTGGGCCAAGAAGTGTTTCAGTGCGGCGTTCACTTGCGGCTCGCTGTACACCTGGCCGGGCGCCAGTGCGCTGGCCGCCAGGGCCAGCACAGCCTGGCGCTGAGCGCTCTTCAGCCCACCCAGGCTGACGTGTTCCTTCACCACCAGTGGCGCCAGGATTTGCAACGTTTCAGGCATGTCGATCCTCCTGACAAGCAAATGTGGCCTCGCCACTTTGCTTGCTCCCGCGGGGGCGGCCGGCGTTGGCCGGCCTTGGGGCGCTCATGGTTAGCCTGCGGCATTCTCGGTCAACTTGCGCGCTGCACGCGGCTCGTCAGGCAGGCACTTTCTTTGGCACACTCAACCAGCCGGCCATCAGCCGACGCACAAGCCGCCAGCATGCTCCAAGACCTTGCCCAGCTCACCGACGGCGAAAGCTTCGATGTCATCGTCGTCGGCGCCGGCGGGGCCGGCATGTCGGCCGCGCTGTTTGCGGCCATCAGCGGTGCGCGGGTGCTGCTGGTCGAGGCCACTGGTTTCGTCGGCGGCAGCACAGCTTATTCAGCCGGCACGACCTGGATCCCCGGCACGGCCGTGGGCACCAAGGTGAATGCCGACGACACCCTGGCCGCCGCCGCCACGTTCCTGGATCGCGCCGTGGCCCACCGCAGCAGCGCCACCCTGCGCGCCGCCTTTTTGGCCCACGGCGCGCAGGCGGTGGCGCACCTCGAAGCGAACTCGCACGTGCAGTACCGCGCACGGCCGTTCCACCCCGACTACCTGTCTGACCTGGAAGGCGCCTCGGTGTGCGGCCGCGCGCTGGAGCCGCTGCCCTTTGATGGCCGGCTGCTGGGCGAGCTGTTCGCCGTGGTGCGCCCGCCGATCCCCGAATTCACCGTGCTCAAGGGCATGATGGTCGACCGCGATGACATCGGCCACCTGCTGAGCTGGAGCCGTTCACTCGATTCATCCAAGTACTGCGCCCGCATCATTTGGCGCCATGTGCAAGACCGCCTGAAGCACCCGCGTGGCACGCGCTTGTTGATGGGCAACGCTCTCGTCGGGCGCCTGCTGCTGTCGCTGCGCGAGCGCGGCGTGAGCCTGCTGCTGCAAACGCAGGTCACCGGCCTGGTGCGCGGCACCGATGGTGTTGATTCAATCACCCTGCGGCAAAACTTCCAGACCCGCACCCTGCATGCCCGCGGTGGCGTGGTGCTGGCCAGCGGCGGCTTTAACCGCCATGCGCAGCGGCGCGCCGAGCGGCTGCCCGGCATCGAGCCTGAATGGTGCCCTGGCGCACCGGGCCATGTCGGCGCCGCGCACGAGTTGGCTGAGGCGGTGGGCGCGAAGTACGGCCCCACCGGGCAGAGCGACTGCTTCTGGGCCCCGGTGTCACTGCGCCAGCGTGCCGATGGCAGCACCGCCGCGTTCCCGCACTTCGTGTTCGACCGCGCCAAGCCGCACACCCTGGTGGTCAACTCACGCGGCAAGCGCTACCTGAACGAGTCCACCTCGTACCACCTGTTCGCCCTGGCCATGCAGTCCGCCAACCGCTTCACGCCGTGCATTCCGTCGTACCTGATCACCGATGCGCAGGGCCTGCGCAAATACGGCCTGGGCATGGTGCGCCCCGGGGGCATGGGCTTGCGCGCGGCGCTGGCTGATGGCTATGTGCTCAGCGGCGCCACACCGGCTGCGTTGGCCGCCAAGATCAATGTGCCCGCGGCGAACCTGGAGCAAACCGTGGCCGTGTTCAACACCATGGCCGCCAGCGGCAACGACACCGAGTTCCGCCGCGGCGGCAATGCCTATCAGCGCGCCAACGGCGACCCCACCTGGGGGGGCGCCAACCCGACCATGGGCGCGCTGAGCGAG
>JANMYI010000419.1:0-13503 GCA_031381955.1 Burkholderiales bacterium | reverse complement strand
CGAAGACGATCACCTCGTGCGTGCCGCGCAGATATTCGGCCAGGTCGCCATAGACGCGGCCGACCACGCCGTCGGGCGTGACGCCGGGGTTGCCCAGCGGGTCCCAGCGCAGGCGGCTGAGGCGGTTGAAAAAGTTCAGGCTGAGCCAGATGCGGCGGTCGCCACTCTTCAGGTTCGAGCCCAGCACGCCGGGCAGGTAGATGAGCGCCGGGCGCTGGGCGGCGTCGGCCACGAGGCTGGGCACGGTGCGCGCGGCGCGCGAGCCCGAAGCATCGTCACCCTGCCACGACAGCGGGCCGATGGCGGCAAAGCCCTCGGGGCGGGCTTGCGTCAGCCCCGCCACCACGGCCGCGGCGGTGCGCTCGTTGCTGAAGTAGCTGAAGTGGCTGACCCCGGCGCCGCGGTCGAGCAGGAATTGCGCTGCGCCGCCGCTGCCTGAAGCTCGCGGCGTGCCGCCGTACATCGAGCGCGTCTGCACCACCAGGTCGTTGTCGGTCCAGTAGAAGGCATCGCTCATCAACACCTTGAGCCACGAGCCGATCGAGTCGCCCTGCATGTCGCCGGCCACCACGCGCAGCTCGCTGGCCAGGGGTTCATCACGCTCGGCCACGCCGTTCAGCCACAGCACCAGCGGTGATGTGGGCATCAGCGCTTCCAGCCCGGGCAGTTGCGCCGGGTCGCCGCGCACGCGGGCCACTTCGTCGAGAAAGTCGACCAACTCGCCGGCCACCGGAATGCCGGCACTGTTCAGCAGCCATCGCAGCACCGACAAGTACGCATCGAGCCGGCCCGACGCCAGCAGCGTGCCGCGCGCCGGGCAGGCCACGCGCAGCATGCGCTGCACCGAAATGTTTTTCTGCTTGCATACATCGGCCAGAGTCAGCAGGTCAGCGCGCTCGGCGGCATGAGCCGCGCTGAAGCCGCTCAGTGAGTCATCGTCCAGGCCTTGCTGGGCGCAGGCGCGGGCCAGCACCTCGGCCACCACGCCGCCGCGTGAATGGGTGAGCAAATGCAGCACCGCGCCAGCAGGCAGCGCGCGCACCAGTTGCAGTGCGTTGGTGATGGGGCTGTCGCCCATGGTGCGGTGGTCGAGCGCATAAACCCGGTTGCCATAGAAGCTGAACAGATCGCGCACGCGCTGCGGGTACTGCGCCCAGAACTTGCCGAAGGTGCTGGTGGTGTCGACAAAGGTGCCGTGGATCAACACCAGCAGCGGTTGGCCGGCGGGCGCGGCGGGCACGGCGTCGAGCTTGCTGCCGCTGCCCTTGAGCTTGTTCAGGGCGCCGGGTTGCAGGGCGTACACGCCGGGGTCCACCTGCCCATCGAGCTTGAGCGTGACGGCCGCCGCGGCCAGGTTGGCCAGCGGCTGCCCGGTCGCGCCGGTGACGATTTCCATCGCACTGGCAAACACCTGCCCCAGCCAGCCACGGCTCGCGCCGCGCGCCGCAGCCGTGGCGCCGGCGGCTTGCTCCAGGCCGGGCCAGCCGAGTTGCATCGGCACTTCAACGCTGCCGTCGGCCAACACCGCACTGCGGCCTGTGGCGCCGGCGGTTTGGGCGCGCATCAGCGCCGCGGCGCTTTCGGGGTGCAGCGTCAGGCTGGGGCCGCCGTTGATGTGCAGCACGACCACGTCTTGCCCCACGCGCGCCACCAGGCTTTGCGTGCTGGCCTGGCCGCGCACCGAGCCCAGGCGCACGCGCTTGACCACGCGCGTGCTGCTGGCGCCGCGGCTGGTGGCCGCGGGTTCTTCGACTTCGCCTTGCAGCGTGAAGCGGATCTCGTTGGCCATGTCATCACCTCTTGATGGGTTCAGCGCAAGCGCTTCAGCGTGGCTGCGTGCTCGGCCTGCTCGCCGTTGAGCCATTGCTTGCCCTGGCCTTGTTCGCCTGTGAAGCTGAAAGTTAAATTGCCGCTGTCGATGTCTTCATTGCCGGGCACGGCTTGCACCTTCAAGGCAATGTCGGCCAGCGCTGGCACGCCGGGGTCGCGGCGCAGCTTGCCGGCGCCGCGGTACACCACCTGCCGCAAGTCGCCGCCGCGTTCGCGCCAGAAGGTGCGGCTCGCCGCCCAGTCTTCGCGCTGGCTCACGTCCACCGGCTCGCTGGTGAGCGCGACCTCGTTGCCCTGTTGCGTGAAGACCAGCACGGTCTGCTCGCCGCGCACCCAGGTGACCTGCCAGCGCCCGGCCACGCTGTTGGGGTCAGGCCGCGCCAGCCAGGCGCCCAGGCCGAGTGCGGCCACCAGCACCACCGCGGCCGCGGCCAGCAGCGGCCGGCGCCAGCGCAGCGCCGTGGTGCCTGCGGCGTCCACGGCCATGGCGGGCGCCACACCGTGGGCGCGCAGGTCTTGCGCCAGGCGCTGCACGTCGGCCGCCCAGTCGTAGGCGCGCAGGCGGCGCCAGGTCAGCTCAGCCAGTTGGTCCAGCGGCGCCGGCCAGGCGGTTGCATCAGGCGCGTCGCCCAGGCCATCCCCCAACACCGGAATGACCCGGGCGCCGGATGCCAAGGCCTGTTCAAGCTCGCGTTTGACCGGGTCGCTTTCATCGAGCAGGCGCGGCCGGCCTTGGGCATCGGTGGCGTTGATCAACTGCGGCGTGATCAGCAACAGCAGCACCGGCCGCTGGCCCAGCGCCCCGGTTACTTCTTCGCGCCAGTTGCGGCCGCCGCCGAGATCGTCTTTGTCCAGAAAGATGGTGTCGTGGCCGAACACCGCGCCCAGATCTCGCGCCAGTGCCGTGGCCTTGTCTTTGCCGTCGGCGCTGCGGTAGCTGATGAAGACCTGGGCGGGCATCGGCGGCACTGTAGGCGGTTGGGCCGCAGCGGCCTAGACCTATCTTGATAGTGCACAGGCGCTTGCTCGCGGCGGCTCCCTGCTTAGCAACCCGATCAGACCGCAGGCCGCGTCGCCGCCTCGAACGCCTTCAAGTCGAACCCCGGCCCACGGGCCTGCTCAAACGTGAGCCCCGGCAAACGTGCCAGCACCTTGCGCGCGGCCATATGGTCGGCGCTGCGGTTGCACGACTCCACCGCCACCAGGCGGCCGGCGCGAAAGCACAGCACGCTCAAACTTTTCTCTTCAGCCGAACCGAGCTTCACGCTCTGGTCGCAGCCCATCGACAGGCCGGCAATCTGCAAGCGCATGTCGCCCTGGTCGCTCCAGAACCAAGGCAGGGCGGTGTACGGCGCAGCGGGCTTGCCGGCCAGGCGGGCAGCCACGTTGCGCGCCTGGTCCATGGCGTTCTGCACCGACTCCAAACGCACGTCTGCCTGCGCCCAAGTTGAGGGGAAGGACACCAAGTCGCCCAGGGCCGAGATGGCGGGGTCGCTGCTGAGCAAGGTGGCGTCCACCGCCACGCCGTTGCCCACCGCCAGCCCCGCGGCCTGCGCCAGTTCGCTGTTGGGCTGCACGCCCACGCCATACACCACCAGGTCGGCATGGATTTGCAGCCCTTGGTCAGTCTCAACACCGTTGACCTGCCCGTCTTCGCCGGTGATGCGCGTCAGCGACTTGCCATAGTGCAGCGCGATGCCCGCGGCGCGGTGGCCGGCATCGAACAGCGCGGCCATGTCGGCGCTCAAGGCGCGGGCCATCGGCCGCGAGGCCAGTTCCAGCACCTGCACCTGCATGCCGCGTGCCGCCGCCGCGGCGGCAAATTCCAGGCCGATGAAACCGGCGCCCACCACCACGGCGCGGTGGCCTTCAATCAGGCGCGGCGCCAGGGCATCGGCATCGACCAGGGTGCGGATGCCGAACACACCGGCCAGTTCGATGCCCGGCAGCGCCGGCACGCGGTTGCGCGCGCCCAGGGCCAGCACCAGGTGGTCATAGCCGCGCACGCTGCCGTCGTCAAACTGCACGCTGCGTGCGACACGGTCGATGGCCGTGGCGCGCGCGTGCACGCGGCTGATGCGCTGGGTGTCGTAGAACTCGGCGGCGCGAAAGCGCAGGCTGTCGCGCGCCACCTTGCCGAGCAGGTAGCCCTTGGAAAGCGGCGGGCGCTGGTACGGCAGGCCGGGCTCGTCACCCACCAAGGTGATGTCGCCGGCAAAGCCTTCTTGGCGCAGGCTGGCGGCACATTGATAGCCGGCCTGACCGGCGCCGATGATGAGGATGTGGTTCAGTGGCATGGAGGCAGAAGTTATGGTTGGATGACGATGCGCGAGCAGCAGCCCTTGACGAGCGCTGGCCGCCTTTCAAAAGATCATGGTCGTGGCCGCGCCGTCCACGCTCACCGCCGCGCCGCTCACATAGCTGGCTGCCCCGGCCGCCAGGAACAGCACCACGTTGGCCACTTCATGCGGCTGGCACAAGCGGCCCTGCGGCAGGCTCTTGACATGCCGCGCTTCAATCTCCGGCAGCGTCTCACCGCTCATGCGCGATTGCGCGGCAAAGCCTTCAAGCATGCGCTCGGTGGCCACCAGCCCGGGGTTGACCACGTTCACGCGCACACCGCGCGGTGCATAGGCCTGGGCCAGGCCGGCGCTGGCCAGCATGATGGCCGCATTGGCCGCGCCGCCCGGCAAGTGCGTGGGCGTGGCCAGCTTGCCGCCCAGGCCCACCACGTTCACCACGGCGCCGCTGCCGCGCGCGGCCATGCCCGGCAACACGGCCTGCATGGCGTGGATGGTGGTGAAGTACTTGGCGTCCATCGCGGCGTGCCAATGTTCGGCGGCCAGTTCATCGGGCGGCGTGCGCTGCGCGGCGCCGGCGCTGTTGACGAGGATGTCGATCGGGCCGAGTGCCGCGCTCACTTCGCCGGCCATGCGCTGGGCCTCAACCGCCAGGCGCAGGTCGGCCACCACCGTCATCACGCGCAAGCCCTGCGTCGCCAGCTCGGCCGCGCCTTTGGCCAGGTGCTCGGCACCGCGCGAGGCGATGGCCACGCGCGCGCCCTCGCGTGCAAAGGCCAGCGCGCAAGCCAGGCCGATGCCTTTGCTGCCGCCCGTGACGAGGACGACCTTGCCGTCGAGATTCAAATTCATGCGCGCGCCCCTGCGGTGGTGTGGCGGGAGTATCGGATGATGCGGCCGAGGCGGCCCCAACCCCAAGCCCGACCGGCTGTGAAAGTAGCGCGAAATGATCATCCAAAGTGAACAAGATCTCACCGCCGCCGTGCTGGCCGAAGTGGCGCGCACGCCCGACGGTCGCTTGCGCCAAGTGCTGGCTTCAGCCGTGACCCACCTGCATGCCTTCGCGCGCGAGGTGCGCCTCACCGAGGCCGAGATGCGCTCGATCTGCATGTTCGTGGCCCAGGCCGGCCAGGCCACGAATGCCGCGCACAACGAAGTGGTGCTGGCCGCGGGCTCGTTGGGCTTGTCGGCGTTGGTGTGCCTCATCAACAACGGCGCAGGTGGCGCCACCACCGCCAACCTGATGGGCCCGTTCTGGCGCCAGGGTTCACCCATCACGCCCAATGGCGGCAGCATCGTGCGCTCGCCCACGCCGGGTGAGCCGCTGTTCGTGCAGGCCTGGGTGCGCGACACCCTAGGCGCAGCCGTGGCCGGCGCCGAGGTGGATGTGTGGCACAGCAGTTCGGAAGGGTTCTATGAGAACCAGGACCCGGCGCAGGCCGACATGAACCTGCGCGGCAAGTTCAGCACCGACGCCGCGGGGCGCATCGCCTTTCGCAGCATCAAGCCCGTGGGCTACCCAGTGCCGGTGAACGGCCCGGTGGGCGCCTTGCTGCGCGCGCAGGGCCGGCACAACCTGCGCCCGGCGCACATCCACTTCATGCTGCACAAGCCGGGCTTCAAGACGCAGTTCTCGCAGGTCTATTCAAGCGACGACCCGAACCTCGACACCGACGTGCAGTTCGGCGTGACGCGCGCGCTCGTCGGCCAATACGTCTTGCACCACGAGGCTGCGCCGGCGGCCGATGTCAGCGGGCCCTGGTTTGCACTCGAACACCACTTCGTCATCGAGCCCGGCGTGGCCAGCCTGCCGGCGCCGCCCATCACGGCCAAGACCACGGGCGCGCGGCCGGCGCTCACCGTGTTGCCTCGTGCAACGAGCGCGGGCGGTGCATGATGAGTGCGCCCACACCACTGGAGATCACGCCATGAATCAACCCAGCATTGCCGACAAGCGCCGCGCCTTTCACCAACTGCATCAGGCCGGCTGCTTCGTCCTCCCCAACCCCTGGGACGTGGGCAGCGCGCGCATGCTCCAAGGCCTGGGCTTCAAGGCCCTGGCCAGCACCAGCGCCGGCTTCGCCTGGGCACAGGGTCGGCCTGACAACGGCATCACGCTGGACATGGCCGTTGCCCACTTGGCCGAACTGGTGGCCGCCACCGACGTGCCCCTCAACGCCGACTTCGAAAACGGCTTCGCGCCCGATGCCGCGGGTGTGGCACGCAGCGTGACGTTAGCGGTGCAAGCCGGCGTGGCGGGCTTGTCGATTGAAGATTCAACCGGCAACGCCACCCAACCTCTGTTCGGCATTGATGAAGCCTGCGAGCGCCTGCGCGCAGCACGGCGCGCCATCGACGCCAACGGTGGCGATACCCTGCTGGTGGGCCGCGCCGAATGCTTTCTGGTGGGCCACCCCGACATCGAAGAAACCATCACGCGGCTGAAGGCCTATGCCAACGCCGGGGCTGATTGCCTGTACGCGCCGGGCATCCGCAAGCCCGAGCACATCAGCGCCGTGGTCGCGGCCGTGGCGCCCAAGCCGGTGAACCTGATCATCGGCTGGCCCGGCGGCATGAACGTGGCACAGGCCGCGGCCTTGGGCGTGCGCCGCATCAGCCTGGGCGGCAGCCTGGCGCGCGCCGCCTGGGGCGGCTTCATGCGCGCGGCCAAGGCGCTGGCCGAGGATGGCAGCTTCGAGGGCTTGGCCGGGGGCACGCCGGGGCAGGAGTTGAATGCGTTCTTCACGCAAGACAGTTCTTGGCGCAAGACTTGACCCAGCGGCCGGGTGATGTATAAACACGTTTAAACACTGGATCACAAATGACCCAAGCCATCCTTGACATCAAACCCTGGGGCAACAACCTGGGCGTGCGCTTGCCCGCCGCAGTCGCCAAGGCGGCGCGCCTCACGGCCAACCAGCGCGTGCGCATCACCGTGGAAGATGGCCGGGTGATCATTGCCTTGCACACTGGCCAGCCGCTGACCCTGGCGCAACGGCTGGCCCAGTTCGACCCGCAACTCCACGGCGGCGAAGCCATGGCCGCCCGCCCGGTGGGGGCTGAGCGTTGGTGAGCAAGGGCGCGGCGCAAGCCCAGGCGCGACCCAAGGCCGGCCGCACGTGGGTACCCACCCGGCGCGAGGTCATCTGGATCGACTGCAACCCCCAGGCCGGCGCTGAAATGCGCGACCTGCACCCCATGCTGGTGCTCTCGCCGGCCGAATTCAATGCCCGCACCGGCCTGGTTATCGGCCTGCCCATGACCAGCGCCGATTACAACGCCACCAACCCCTTCGCCCTGGCCGTGGGCGCTGCAGGTGGGCGCCAGACCCGCAAGACCAGCTACGTGCTGTGTCACCAGCCCAAGTCGTTCGATTGGCGCGCGCGGGGCGCCAAACCGCACCCCAAAGGCATGCTCGACGACAGCTTGTTCGCGCAGGCCTGCGCGGTGCTGAACCAGATCATTGACCAACCCTAGCCGCCCCTCACCATGGCCGACGACGCTGACTCCACCGGCTTGCACAAAGGCCTCACCAGTTACGGCGACACTGGCTTTTCGCTGTTCCTGCGCCAGGCCTTCATCAAGGGCGCGGGCTACACCGATGCGGCGCTGGCCAGGCCCGTCATCGGCATTGCCAACACCGGCAGCGACTTCAACCCCTGCCACGGCAACGCGCCGCAGTTGATCGAGGCCGTGAAGCGTGGCGTGATGCTGGCCGGCGGCCTGCCCATGGCCTTCCCGACCATCTCGGTGCATGAGAGCTTTGCCGCGCCCACCAGCATGTTCCTGCGCAACCTGATGGCCATGGACACGGAAGAGATGATCCGTGCCCAGCCGATGGATGCGGTGGTGTTGATCGGTGGCTGCGACAAGACCGTGCCGGCGCAATTGATGGGCGCGGCCTCGGCCAACCTGCCCAGCATCATGCTCATCACCGGCTCGATGCTGACCGGCTCGCACCGCGGCGAGCGCGTGGGCGCCTGCACCGATTGCCGGCGCTACTGGGGCAAGTTTCGCGCCGGTGAAATCAACGCCGACGAAACCGCCGCCGTCAACAACCAGCTCGTGGCCAGCGTGGGCACCTGTTCGGTCATGGGCACGGCCAGCACCATGGCCTGCATCGCCGAAGCCCTGGGCCTCACCGTGCCCGGCGGCGCCAGCCCCCCGGCGGTGAGCGCCGACCGCATTCGCGTGGCCGAGCAGACCGGCGCCCTGGCCGTGCAGATGGCGGCTGACAAGTTAACGATCGACAAGATTCTCACGCCGGCCGCGTTTGAAAACGCCTTGCGCGTGCTCCTGGCCATTGGCGGCAGCACCAATGCCGTCGTCCACCTGGCGGCGCTGGCCGCTCGCATGGGGCTGGATCTGGACCTGGCCGCACTCGACCGCATGGGCCGCGACACGCCGGTGCTGCTCGACTTGAAGCCCTCGGGCCAGCACTACATGGAAGACTTCCACCAGGCCGGCGGCATGGCCACGCTGCTGCGCGAATTGAAGCCGCTGCTGCAGCTCGACGCCCTCACCGTGACCGGCCGCAGCCTGGGCCAGGAGATCGCTGCCGCCGGCCCCGGCTTCGCCCAAGACGTGGTGCGCAGCCTGGCCCGGCCGATCTACCCGCAAGGCGGCATTGCCGTGCTGCACGGCAACCTGGCGCCGGGCGGGGCGATCATCAAACAGTCCGCTGCAGATGCCGGTTTGATGGAGCATGAAGGCCGCGCCGTGGTGTTTGAGAACCTGGCCGACATGGCCGCACGCATCGACAGCGATGAGCTTGACGTCACCGCACAAGACGTGCTGGTGCTGAAAAGCATCGGCCCCAAGGGCGCGCCGGGCATGCCCGAGGCCGGCTACATGCCGATCCCGCGCAAGCTGGCCCGCGCCGGGGTGAAAGACATGCTGCGCATCAGCGACGGCCGCATGAGCGGCACGGCGTTTGGCACCATCGTGCTGCACGTCACGCCCGAATCCGCCATCGGCGGGCCGCTGGCGTATGTGCGCAACGGCGACCGCATCCAACTGAGCGTGAGCCGGCGCGAGTTAACGTTGCTGGTGAGCAGCGAGGTTCTCGCGCAGCGCGCGCAAGACCAGCCGGTGCTGGCGCCCACGGCCGAACGCGGCTACCTCAAGCTGTTCTTGCAGACCGTGACGCAGGCCGACCAGGGCGCGGACTTCGATTTCCTGCGCGCGCCGGTCATGCTGGGCAAGGTGCCGCGGGGTTGATGGCCGGCTGGCGTTGATCAGTTCACCGCCGGCTGCCGGCATGGCGCCGCCGCGACGACAATCGCCGCCCTGGCAGGCTGGCATGCAAACCAGCCGCGCCGCCACCCCAAACACTCGTCCACGCACCCCATGCCCAAGATTGCCAGCGTTCAGGTTGCCGTGGCCCGCGTGCCGCTGGATCGGCCGACCTCGTTTTCCACCCGCACCGTCACCGAGCGCCACTTCTGCCTCGTCAAAGTGCGCAGCACGGAAGGTGTTGAAGGCATCGGCTTTTGCTATGCCGGCAGCAAGGGTGGTGACGTGGTGAAGGTGGCGGTCGAACAATTGCTGGCGCCGGTGCTGGTGGGACAAGACAGCCTGCGCAGCGAAGGCCTGTGGCAAGACATGTACCAAGAGGCCTTGCTGCAAGGCCGCTCGGGCGCGGTGATGCGCGGCCTGTCGATTCTTGACGTGGCCTTGTGGGACTTGAACGCGCGCAACGCCAAACTGCCGCTGCACGACTACCTGGGTTGCCTGAACCGCGAGCAGGTCATCGCCTATGCAAGCGGCGGTTATTACCTCGACGGCAAGACGCCGGCCGACCTGGGCGTTGAGATGGCCGGCTACGTTGAGCAGGGTTTCACAGCGGTGAAGATGAAGACCGGCCGGCATTCGGCGGCCGAGGAAGAAAAGCGCGTCGCCGCGGCGCGCGCGGCCATCGGCCCCGATGTGGTGTTGATGCTCGACGTGAACAACGCCTGGCACGACTTGCCCACCGCGCTCGAATACGCGCGCCGTTTCGAGGCCTACCACCCCTACTGGCTGGAAGAGCCATTCAGCCCCGATGCCATCGAGCTGCATGCGCGGCTGGCGCAACGCACCTCGATCACCATCGCTACCGGCGAAATCGAAGTCGGCCGCTGGCGCTTTCGCGAGTTGATCGACGCCGGCGGTGCTGAAATCCTGCAAGCCGACGCCGCGGTGTGCGGCGGCATTTCGGAGTGGCGGCGCATTGCCGCGCATGCCGGCAGTTGTGGCGTCACCGTCAGCCCGCACTGGTTCCACGATCTTCATGCGCCGTTGGTGGCGGCGACGCCGAACGCGCGCTATGTCGAGTTCTTCACCGACGACCAGGTGCTCAACTTCCGCCGCCTGATCGACAACCAGCTTGAACACCAGAACGGCCACCTGCTGCTGCGCCAGGGCCCGGGCCTGGGCTTTGCCTTCGACGAGAGCGCCGTCGCCCGTTATGCCGGCGGCGCCGCGGCCTGGGCGACTGTTGCGCAGGGGCGTTGATGAGCTCGACCATGCCCGTGCCCGCGCAAGCACTTCGCGCCTTCATCACCCGCGCCTTCGTTGCGGTGGGCATGCCCGCTGACGATGCAGCCACGGTGGCCGCGCTCATGACCGAGGCCGACCTGCGAGGCTCGGACGGCCATGGCGTGATCCGGCTGGCGCCTTACATCAAGCGCATCAAGGCCGGCGGCATCAACCTGCACCCAACCATTCGCATTGACCAGGAGCGCGCCGCCACCGCGCTGCTCGATGGCGACAACGCGATGGGCCACCTGGTCATGTCGCGCGCCGCGCACCTGGCAGCGAGCAAGGCGCGCACCTGCGGCATCGCCTGGGTGGGTTCGCGCCTGAGCAACCACGCCGGCCCGGCCTCGCTGTATGCGCGCATGGCCTTGCCGCACGACATGATCGGCCTGTACTTCGCGGTCGGCAATGCCAACCATTTGCCGCCCTGGGGCGGGCTGGACATGCTGCTCAGCACCAACCCGATCGCGGTGGCGGTGCCCGCCGGCAGCGAGCCCGCGGTGGTGCTGGACATGGCCACCACGGTGGCGGCCTACGGCAAGGTCAAGGCCAAGGCGCAGCGCGGCGAAATGATGCCCGAGGGCTGGATGATCGACCGCCAGGGCCAGCCGCTGCTCGACCCGCAGCGCGCCGAAGACGGCTTCTTGCTGCCCATCGGCGGCTACAAGGGCTACGGCCTGGCGCTGGTGGTGGGCCTGCTGGCGGGCACCTTGAACGGTGCGGCCATGGGCCGCGAGGTGATCGACTTCAACCACGACTTCAAGACCACCACCAACACCGGCCAGGCGGTGGCCATGATCGACGTGGCCGCCTTCGGCGATGTGGCGGCCTTCAAGCAGCGCATTGACGAGCTGGTGCGTACCTTGCGCAGCAGCGCGCGCATGCCGCAGGTCGAGCGCATCTGGCTGCCCGGTGAACAAAGTCACGCCAAACGTCTGGCGCAAACGCAAAACGGCATTGCGCTGGCGCCGGCGCTGCGCAAGACGCTGGCTGCGCTGGCGGCCGAGCTGGGCATTGCGCCGCTGGATTGACCGGTTGACCCTGCGCCACGGCCGGCACGCTCGCATCCACACTTGAACACTTCGGGACACAGCATGACCAACCCCTCCCCGCGCGCCTTGTTCGCCGCCACCCTGGCGCTGCTGCTGCCGCTCACCGCGGCGGCGCAAGGCGCCTACCCCAACAAGCCGGTGCGCATGATCGTGCCGCTGGCCGCGGGCAGTGCGGTCGATGTGGCCGCGCGCATCGTGGCGCAAAAGATGGCGGTCAACCTGGGCCAGGCGGTGGTGGTGGAGAACCTGCCCGGCGCGGCCGGCATCACCGGCGCCGACCGCGTGGCCAAGGCCGCGCCCGACGGCTACACCATCGGCGGCTTCAACGACAGCATCATGACCATGGTGCCTGCGCTGCAAGCCAGGATGCCGTGGGACATCCTGCGCGACTTCACGCCCATCTCGCTGGTGGCCACGGTGGAGTGGGGGCTGGTCGTTCACCCCGCGGCCAGCTACGGCAACGCCGCCGGGTTGATCGCCGCGGCCAAGGCGGCACCGGGCAAGATCGACTACGGCAGCGGCGGCATCGGCAGCCCGCAGCACATTGCGATGGCGCTGTTCGCTTCCGAAGCCGGCCTGGTGATGAACCATGTGCCGTACAAGGGCGCCACGCAAGCGGCCATCGGCGTGGCCGGTGGCGAGGTGCCGGTGGCGTTCCAGGGCCTGGCCACCGTGAATTCGCTGGTCGCCGGCAACAAGCTCAAGCTGCTGGCGGTGGGCACGCCCAAGCGCATGGCGCAGCACCCCGACGTGCCCACCGTGTCCGAGTCCGGCCTGCCCGGCTTCGAGTTCAACTCCTGGTTTGCGCTGCTCGCGCCGGCCGCCACGCCGCCCGACATCGTGGCCCGGCTCAACGCCGAAGTGGCGAAGGCGCTGGCTGACCCGGCCGTGCGCGAACAGTTGATCGCCCAGGGCCTGACGCCGCGCGGCTCCAGCCCCACTGAGCTGGGCAGCGCCACCCGGGCGCAGCTTGCCAAATATGCCGCGCTGATCAAGAAGGCCGAGATCAAGGCGGAATAGCGCCGAGCACGGAGCACCGCGCGGCGCTCGCGCGCCGCCGCTTGCTGGAAAGTCAGTACGAAGCCCGCAGGCGCCGCGCCGCAGAATGAAACACGCCGCCTGAGGCCATCCATTCCACCACCCCGAGATCGCCATGAAGCCCTTCAAACCGCGCCTGTCCTTGTGCCTCACCGCCATGCTCTTTTGCCTCGGCGCCCAGGCGCAGAACATCTCCATTGCCACCGGAGGCACGGGCGGTGTTTACTACCCTATGGGCGGCGGCATGGCGGCCGTGCTGTCCAAGCATGTGCCGGGCATGCAGGCCACGGCTGAAGTCACCGGCGGCTCGGTGGACAACCTCAAGCTCGTCGGCAGCGGCAAGCCTTATGTGGCGTTCTCGATGACCGATGCGGCGCAAGACGCGCAGCGCGGCGAAGACAAGTTCAAGGGCAACAAGGTGCCGTTGAAGACGCTGATGATCCTGTACCCGAACCGCATGCATGTGGTCAGTGTCGAAGGCCGGGGCGTGGCCAAGATGGCTGACCTGAAGGGCAAGCGCGTGTCCACCGGCTCGCCCGGCAGCGCCACCGAGGTCATGGCCTTTCGCGTCATCGAGGCCGCCGGGCTGGACAAAGACAGCGACATGAAGCGCGAACGCCTGGGCGTGGCCGAATCGGTGAATGCCATCAAGGACGGCAAGATCGACGCCTTCTTCTGGGTCGGCGGCCTGCCCACCGCCGCGGTGACGGACCTGGCCAACACGCCCAACACCAAGCTGAAGATGATCGACCATGCCGACGTGG
>JANMYI010000374.1:0-4369 GCA_031381955.1 Burkholderiales bacterium | reverse complement strand
GTGGTCAGGTTGCGCTGCGCATTCAGCGACGGCACGTTGGTGTTGATCGTTTGCGGCATGTCGTGCACCCCTGAAGGTTGTTGAACTCACCGGCAGTGCCGGCCAAGGTGGGCACACAGCGGCCCGTATGCACGCATTTTCGGCAGCGCGGCAAAAACGGGTGATCGCGATAAGAGGGACGATGGCCGACCAGATGTGCGCCGTTCAGAAATGAAAAAGGCCACCCGAAGGTGGCCTGTGCGACGGGCAGTTAAGCCCCGTGCGTCGATCAGCGCAGCAGCGCCAGCACCTGGTTGGGCAACTGGTTGGCCTGCGCCACCATCGCATTGCCAGCCTGTTGCAGGATCTGCGAACGCGACAGGTTGGCCGTTTCCGAGGCGAAGTCGGCGTCCATGATGCGGCCCCGTGCGGCCGACATGTTTTCACCCGTGACCTGCAGGTTCTGGATCGCCATGCCGAAGCGGCTCATCGCGGCGCCGTAGGAAGCGCGGCTGGTGGTCACGCTGTCCAGCTTGGTGTCCAGCGCTGCCAGGGCGGTGGAGGCGTTGGCCGAGGTCGTCAAGTCGCCCGCCACCGTGGTGACCTGGGTGGTGGTGATGGTCAGCGTGTCGCCGTTGTTGGCGCCCACCTGGAACACCTGCGCACCGGCACTGGCGCCAACAACGGCCACGCCGTTGAACTTGGTCTGCGCGGCAATGCGGGTGATTTCAGCCGACAGGGCCTGGTACTCAGTGTCCAGGTTGGCGCGGTCGCTGGTGCCGTTTGATGCGTTCTGCGCTTGCACCGCCAGTTCACGCATGCGTTGCAGCGCGTCGGTCACGGTGGACAACGCGCCTTCAGCGGTTTGCGCCATCGAGATGCCGTCGTTGGCATTGCGCACGGCCACGTTGATGCCGCGGATCTGCGCGTTCTGGCGGTCGGCGATGGCCAGGCCGGCCGCGTCGTCCTTGGCTGAATTGACGCGAAGGCCAGAAGACAGGCGCTGCATCGAGGTGGCCAGCGAGTTTTGGCTCATGGACAGGTTGCGCTGGGCGTTCAGCGAAACCACGTTGGTGTTGATCGTCATCGGCATGGTGAGAACTCCGTAAGTTGATTGAACCCCGGCGGTGCCGGCGCGCTACAGGAAAGTTGCTGATCTGTGGAACCCTTCAGCGATGTAGCAGCCGCCTGGGGCACGACCTGTCGCCAGGCTCGTTAAGGGGGTTATCGGGCGCCATTTCCACCGACTTGAGTGGGCGTTACACCTTCATGCACCCGCACAGCGCGGAATTGAGCACAGCAATCTGGTGAAAAGAACTTGCCGTGCGGTGCAGTTTCATGTTTCGAACGTCGGTGAAGGTGGCACGCTGCACCGCCTCATGAGCAAATGTGGCTCTGCCACTTTGCTCATCCCCCGCGGGGGGCGGACGACGTCTTTTGTCGGCCTGGGGGCCTTCTTATCGGCGGGCAACGAGCGCCACATGAATCGAATTGACCTGGTGCTGATTGCCCGCGACGAAGCACGCTGCATTGCCCGTTGTCTGAACAGCGTGCGGCCTTGGGTGGACGAGATGTGGTTGCTGGACACCGGCTCGCGCGACGACACCGCCGCCATCGCCCAGCGCTGCGGCGCGCAGGTGGCGCACTTCGATTGGTGTGACGACTTCGCCGCGGCGCGCAATGCGGCGCTGGCATTGAGCCGCGCCGAGTGGCGCCTGGTGCTCGACGCCGACGAGTGGATCGACGGCACCGGCCAGGCGCTGGCACCGCTGCGCCAGGCGAGCGCGCCGTTCCTGGGCCAGATCTGCGTCGTCAGCCAACTCGATGCGGCGCTCGGCGCGCTCGATGAAGCACCGAGCTGGATCAGCCGCGTGCTGCCGCAAGGGGTGGCCTATGCCGGCCGCGTGCATGAGCAGCCGCAAGCCGATATGCCGCGCCGGCGACTTGATGTGCGGGTGCTGCATGACGGCTATCGCCAAGCCCAGGCCGCCGGCAAGCAAGGGCGCAATCGCAAGCTGTTGGCGCTGGCCTTGCAGGCGGCACCGGGTGACGCCTATCTGCACTATCAATATGGCAAAGACCTGGAACTGAGCGCCGAGTACGCACCGGCCTGCCAGCACTATCTGCAAGCGCTGGCCGCCTGCGCCGCGCAGGCCGGCTGGCGCCACGACCTGGTGTTGCGGCTGCTGTTCAGCTTGAAGAAGTGCCGCCGCTTTGAACAGGCGCTGAGCCTGGCCAAACAAGAGCAGCGCGCCTTTGCCAACTCGCCCGACTTCTTCTTCACGCTGGGTGATGTGTTGTTAGACCAGGCCGTGCACGAGCCCGCGCACGGGCCTGCGTTGCTGCCGCTGATCGAGCAAGCCTGGCAGCAAGCCATTGCGATTGGCGAGCAGCCGCAGTTGCAAGACACGGTGCGCGGCCGCGGCAGCTACCTGGCCGCGCACAACCTGGCGGTGTTGCACGAAAGCCTGGGGCAGCGCGAACACGCGCAGCACTGGCGCGAGCGCGAGGTGTTGATGCGCGCCTGAACAGGCGTGGTCATCTTGAAGCGCGCCTGAACAAGCGCGATCCGATTGATGCGCGCCTGAACAGGCGCGCGGGGCCGCCCCAATTCAGCCCTTTGCGCCCAAGGCTGCGGCCATAACCTCCAACGACCTTGCTGTGTTTGCGCCGCTGCCCGTCAGCGTGTGCCGTTGCCACCATGCCACTTGCCTTGCCCACCCCGCAGCGCCCAGCCGCAGCCGCGTCGCGCGCCCAGACGCGCGCGTTCGTACGCTGGCAAAGCGGCCAGCAATTGGCCGAAGGCGAACAGTGGCCGGCCGCGGCGTTGGCGTTCGAGCAAGCCAGCGAGCTGCACCGCGAACCCGCCTACGGCCTGGCGGCCGTGCACGCGCTGATCAAGGCGGCGCGTGCGCCGGCCGCGGCGCAGCGGGCGCTGGCCATCATCGCGCAGCATCCGAACTCGGCACTGGCCTACACCCTGGCCGCACATGCCCTGCTCGAAACCGGCCAGCATGCCGAGGCGGCGCGGGTCTTGCGCGGCATGCCGGCGGGCCTGGCGCGCGACCATGCGCACCTGCTGGCGCTGGGCACGGCCTTGCAACGCTGCCAGCAACACCAGGACGCGATCGCCGTGTTCTTCCAGGCACTGGCGCTGCGCATGGACGATGCCTACCTGCACTTTCATCTTGGCACCTCGTTCAAGGAGCTGGGCATGAAAGCCGAGGCCGCCGAGTGCGTGCGCACGGCCGTGGTGCTGGGCGTGAGCAGCAGCGATCTGGCGGCCCGCGGCCAACTGCTGTTCCTGGAGCGCGAGGCCTGCCGCTGGCCACAAGCGCGGGCCGAAGAGGCGGCCCTGCGCGAACGGCTGCGCAGCGTGCCCGTGGGCCAGGCCATGGAAACCAGTGCCTTCACGCATGCGGTGCTGATCGACGACCCGGCCGAGGTGATGAAAGTGGCGCAGCACCATGCCTTGCATGTGGCACGCCAGGTCAAGCCCTTGCCGCGTCGCAATGCTCGTTCCCATGACGGGCGTCTGAGGCTGGGCTACCTCTCGGCGGACTTCCACACCCACGCCACCTCGCAATTGATGGCGCAAATGCTGGAAAGCCACGATCGAACAACGTTCGAGGTGAGCCTGTTTTCCACCGGCCCGGATGACGGCAGCCCGATGCGCCGGCGCATGGAGCAGGCCTGCGAACACTTCGAGCACCTGCGCGGCCAGCCGCATGAAACCATGGCACGGCGCATTCGCGAAGCCGGCATCGACGTGCTGGTGGATCTGAAAGGCATCACCTATGACAACCCGTTGCATGTGCTGGCCCACCGCCCGGCGCCGGTGCAACTGAGTTGGCTGGGCTTCCCGGGCTCCACCGGCGCGCCATTCATCGACTACTTCGTGGGCGACGCCATCGTCACGCCGCTGCAAGACGCAACCGACTTCAGCGAAAAGATTGCCCAGTTGCCCGGCTGCTACCAGCCTAACGACAACCGCCGTGAACGCCCCGCCGCCGCATCACGCAGCGAAATCGGCGTGGCCGACGATGCGCTGCTGCTGTGCGGCTTTCACCAGCCGTACAAGATTTCGCCGCAGGTCTTCGATGCGTGGTGCGAGCTGTTGCATGAGCTGCCTCATGCCGTGCTGTGGTTGCTGCACTGGAACAGCAACGTCCAGGCGGCCTTGGAGCGTGAGGCGGGGCTACGCGGCATCGGCCCCGAGCGTTTGCTCTTTGCGCCGGTGGTGAAGCTCGAACGACACCTGCGCCGCCTGGCCTGCGCCGACCTGTACCTCGATGCCTGGCCCTGCAACGCGCACACCACCGCCGGCGAGGCGCTGTGGATGGGCGTGCCGGTGGTCACGCTCAAGGGCCGCAGCTTCGCCCAACGCGTC
>JANMYI010000372.1:0-5713 GCA_031381955.1 Burkholderiales bacterium | reverse complement strand
TACAGTCTGCCCCCTTTAGCCACTCGGGCACCCCTCCGAGGCGAACCGCAGAATGTACCACAACGTATACCCCTTTTAAACCCGCAGCGCTGACCGCCGCTGGCGGGGCGGCGCAGACGGCACCCGGGCGCGGCGCTCTTGTGCCTTGGACGGCCTTCCCGTAACGTGGCCCACAGCACTTCAGCCTGAGGAGACATGCCATGCCAAGCCCAGCCACGGCCGGCTCTCATGCCGGCACCGCAGACATCCGCACCTTGGCCCTGGTCGGCCCCACCGCCGGAGGCAAGACCTTGTTGGCAGAGATGCTGCTGCACCAAAGCGGCGCCATTGCCGCCCTGGGCAGCCTGGAACGGGGCAGCACGGTAAGCGACTTCGACCCGCTGGAACGAAAGGCGCAGCACTCGCTCAATGCCGCGGTGTTGCACACCCACCATGCAGGCACGCGCATTCACTTCATCGACACCCCCGGCGGGGGCGACTTCCTGGGCCAATCGCTGCCCGCGCTGGAAGCGGTGGAAACCGCAGCCGTGGTGATCAACGCGGCGGTGGGCATCGAGCCGCTGGCTGTGCGGATGATGGAGTACGCCGCCCAGCGCCACCTTGACCGGCTGATCATCGTCAACAAGATTGACCTGCCGGGCGTGAAGCTGGCCGAGCTGCTGGGCGAGATCCAGGCAGCGTTTGGCAAAGAGTGCCTGCCGCTGAACCTGCCCGATGCCGGCGGCACCAAGGTGGTGGATTGCTTCTACAACCGCGAAGGCCACAGCGACTTCGGTTCGGTGGCCGATGCCCACCGCGCGCTGGTGGAGCAGGTGGTTGAGGTTGACGCTGCGTTTGTAGACCGCTATCTGAACGACGGCGACATCGACGCCGCCGAGCTGCACGCCCCGCTGGAACAGGCGCTGCGGGAAGGGCATCTGATCCCGGTGTGCTTTGTCTCGGCCAAGAGCGGCGCAGGCGTGGCCGAGCTGCTCGACGTGATCGTCAAGCTGCTGCCCAACCCGACTGAGGGCAACCCGCCGGATTTTCTGAATGGCGAGGGCTCCGAGGGCAAGCTGATGCATGCCCAGGCCGACCCCAACCAGCATGTGCTGGCCCACGTGTTCAAGGTCAGCATCGACCCGTTCGTGGGCAAGCTGGGCATCTTTCGCGTGCACCAGGGCACGGTGCAGCTGGGCAGCCAGCTCTATGTGGGCCACAGCCGCAAGCCGTTCAAGGTGAACCACTTGTTCATGCTGCAGGGCAAAGACCATGTTGAAGTGAACCGCGCCGTGCCCGGCGACATCTGCGCCGTGGCCAAGATCGACGAACTGCACTTCGACGCCGTGCTGCACGACGCCGCGGAAGACGAGCACATCCACCTGCTGCCGCTGCCCTTTCCCACGCCAGTGCACGGCCTGGCCATCACCCCAAAGCGCCATGGCGACGAACAGCGCATGTGGGAAATTCTCAACAAGCTGGTGGCAGAAGACGTTTGCCTGAAGGTGGAACACGTGGCGGCCACCAACGAAACCGTGCTCTACGGCCTGGGCGAATTGCACCTGCGCATGCTGCTGGAGCGGCTGCGCGAGGTGCACAAGTTCGAGGTCGAAACCCGCCCGCCGCGCATCGCGTACCGCGAAACCGTGACCACCAACGCCGAAGGCCACCATCGGCACAAGAAACAGTCGGGTGGCGCCGGGCAGTTCGGTGAGGTGTTCCTGCGCATTGAGCCGCTGCCGCGCGGCGCCGGGTTTGAGTTTGTTGATGCGGTCAAGGGCGGCACCATCCCCGGCCAGTTCATGCCGGCGGTGGAAAAAGGCGTGCGCGAGGTGCTGACCAGCGGCGCCATCGCCGGCTACCCGGTGGTGGATGTGAAAGTCATTGTCTATGACGGCAAACACCACAGCGTGGACAGCAAGGAGATCGCCTTCATCACCGCCGGGCGCAAAGCCTTCATGGACGCCATCCGCGCCGCGCGGCCCATCATCCTGGAGCCGATCGTCGACATCGAGATTGCGGCGCCCAGCGAAACGATGGGCGACATCACCGGCGACCTGGCCTCGCGTCGCGGCCTGGTCAACGGCACCGGCAACGACGCCGCGGGGGCAGTGGTGGTCAAGGGCCGCGCGCCGCTGTCTGAACTGAGCGGCTACCAGTCACGCCTGAATGCCCTCACCAGCGGCCAGGGCCGCTACGCGGTGGCCTTGTCGCACTACGAGGCGGTGCCGCCTGCGGTTCAGACCCAACTGGTGGGCCAGCACAAAGTCAAAGACGAAGACTGATGCGCTGATCAGCGCATGGCCAGCGGTTGGCCACGCCGCGGGGCGGCGAATTCAAGATCCAGGATGCGCAAGTCTTCGGCGTCGAGCTGCATGTGCGCGGCGCGCCAGTTCTCGCGCAGGTGTTGCGGGTCCACCGCCTTCGGAATGGCCATCACCCCCGCGTGGCTCAACAACCAGGCCAGCGCCAGCTGCGCGGGTGTGGCGTCATAGCTGGTGGCCAGTTCACTCAACGCCCGGTGCTGCGCCAAGTCACCTTGGTCGATCGGGCTGTAGGCCATCAGCGGCATTTGGCGCAGGCGCTGCCAGGGCAACAACTCATGTTCCACGCCACGCTGGCTCAGCGAATACCAGACTTGGTTGGCCGCGCAGCCCGAGCCACCGGGCACAGCGCTCAGCTCGTGCAGGTCAGCCAAGTCGAAGTTGCTCACGCCCCAATGCCTGATCCAGCCCCGGCGCTGCAGCACTTCAAAGCCCTGCACCGTTTCTGCCAAGGGCACGCTGCCGCGCCAATGCAGCAGGTACAGGTCGATGTGATCGAGTTGCAAGCGCCGCAGGCTGCGCTCGCAGGCCGCCACCATGCCCGGCACCGTGGCGTGGGCGGGGTAGAACTTCGACACCGCGAAAATCTGCTCGCGCTCCAAGCCCTGCACCTGGGCCTGTGCCAGAGCATGGCCGAGTACCGTCTCCGCGCCGCCTTCGCCGTACATCTCTGCGCAGTCGAAGACGCGGTAACCCATGTCCAGCGCCAGCCGCAAAGACTTCACCTCGGCATCGGCCAAGGCGGCGCTTTCGCCCAGGCGCCAGGTGCCTAGCCCCAGGGCCGGCAGATCCGTGCCATTGGGCAGCGTGACTTCGGGCAGGGGGCTGGCCATCGCATCCATACCCGCAATATTAGGGTGTGCCATGGCCGCCGCCATGCTGTTGCTTGCGTTGAGCAACGCAGCTTTATCATCTGGCCATGCCCCCACTGAGCCCCGCGCAGGCCCTGGCCCAGGTTCGCCTGGACAACGCCCTGGCCTTGCTCGAGGAATTCGTCCGCGCCAGCGCCCAACACGCCGACGCCGCCACGCTGCGCGGCCTGGAAGGGCGGTTTGCCGAGCGGTTGCAAATTCAGCCCAGCTACTGGAGCCAGATCAAAGGCCGCTCGCGCCAGATTGGCGAGCGCCTGGCGCGGCAGTTCGAGCTGCGTTGCCGCAAGCCCGTTGGCTGGATGGATCTGGATCACACCCGTGCTGCCGCCGCTGCCCCCGACGCCGCACCCGACCACGCCGCGCGCGACGATGACGAGCGCTTCATCGTCGGCCTGGTGCTGACCTACTACCGGCGCCACCCGCAGCGGGCGCGAACGCGGCTGCTCGACCTGCTGGGTGAAGTGCTGATGCCCGCCTCGATGCCTGCTGTGGCGCCCGCCGCTGCCAAAACACCGCCCACTGGCGAGGCCGCTCGCCGCGGCGGCGCCACCCCCACCACCCCCGTGATCGCGACTGCCGAAGACGCGCAACGCCTCTGGCAACGCGCCCAGGCCGGCGTGGCACCCATCAAACGCAAGCGCTGACGCGCGTGCATCAGGGCAATCACCGGTCATATTCCCCTTGCCAAAGATAAACGATTGTTTATCATGTGCGCAATTCATCCACTGCCTTGAATCCATGCCTTTGACCCGTCGCCCGTGCCACCTGCTGAACCGGCTGCTGCCTTGCGGCCGAGGTTGGCGTGCAGGCACCGGGCGGTCGATCCGCTTCAGCCCGCCCACGGCCGTTGCTATGCGAGGGTCTGCCCCCTGAAGCGGCAGACCCCTTCATTCAGCAACGGCCCGGTATGCGCAAGCACCCGGGCCGTTTCGTTTTTCTGCCCCGAAGGAAATCACCATGAAGATTTTGTTCATCAAAACGCTGAAGCCACGCAACCCACTGGTCGCCTTGGCGCACCGCCGCCAGGCCGGTGCGCATGTGCCGCGCAAACCACGCCAACAGGCAAGGCATGAACTGCGGCGCGAACTCACCGCCATGTCCACCCGCTGCGCCACCAGGTCGCCGCCACCAACCCCTTGAACCGACTGCGGAGTCGCGCCAAAGAGGCCGCGACACCTTGGAGAACGAAGATGATCAAGTCCTTGCCCTGGGCCTATGTTCCGCCCGATGCCGAACGCGGTGGCTCGCTGCGCTTGCTGGCCGCAGCGCTGCTGCGCGGCGCCAGCGCCATGCTGGCGCGAGTGGCCCGCCGCCTGGCCCATAGCGACCGGCGTGCCCAGCGCAGCCAGTGCCCACAAGTGCTGGAGTTCTACGCCGAGGCCGGCGCCCCCGAGGGCGCGCTGTACCTTGACGGCCAGTTGCTGGGCTACATCGACGGCGTCAGCCGGTTGTGAGCCTGGCGGGCCGACGCTGCGGTGGATTCAAGCCACCGCAGCGTCGTGCCGATAAGGCCAGCAAGCGATCACCCTTGATCGCCTCGCCGAGCACCCGCACGCGACACAGCATCAGCCACCATGCTTGCCACCCCTGCCGCCACCCTGGAGCGCCCGCTGCGCGACCTGGCGGCCTGGACGGCGCACTTTCGCGGCGCCGAAATTCCGGTGCAGCCCAACACGGCCGAGATGATCGAAGCCTGGCGTGCGAATGAAGATGCGTGCGACGCCCACTTGCTGGCGCAGACGCTGTCCAAAGACCCGCTGATGACGCTCAAGCTGATGGCCAAGGTGAGCGAACTGCGCGCGCGGCGTGGCGGCACCGACATCGAAACCGTGACCGCGGCGTTGGTCATGCTGGGCATGGGCCCGTTCTTTCGCCACTTCGGCCCGCAGCCCACGGTGGACGAACATTTGCGCGAGCGCCCGGCGGCGCAACAAGGGCTGCGCCGCGTGCTGCGCCGCGCGCACCGCGCCGCGGCCTTTGCGCTGGGCTTTGCCGTGCACCGCATGGACCACGACGCCAGCGTGATCTTTGAAGCCGCCTTGCTGCACGACTTTGCCGAGATGCTGCTGTGGGTGCACGCGCCCACGCTGGCTTTGGACATTGCCGCGCGCCAGCGCGTGCAGCCCACGCTGCGTTCGGCCAGCGTGCAGCAAGCGGTGCTGAACACCGAGCTGGCGCCGTTGCAGCAAGCGCTGATGCGGGCCTGGGGCCTGAGTGAGCTGCTGGTGCGCATCACCGATGACGGCCATGCCGAACAAGCGCAGGTGCGCAACGTGACGCTGGCCGTGCGCCTGGCCCGCCACACCGCGCGCGGCTGGGACAACCCGGCCCTGGCCGACGACGTGGCCGACATCGCCGCGCTGCTGAACATGGGCAACTTGCCCACGTTGAACCTGCTGCACGAGATCGACGACAGCTGAACCGGCGTTCAGCTGCGCTTCAGACTGTGCAGCACCCGCGCCATCACCTCGGGGTGGTTGATCATGTCCACGTGCGCGGTGGCACGCAGGTGGCGGTTGTCGGCGCCGGCCAGCGTGG
>JANMYI010000352.1:0-6582 GCA_031381955.1 Burkholderiales bacterium | reverse complement strand
GACTGCATGACCGACAACCGCGTGCGCACCGTGGCCGAAGTGCGCCACGCCTTCAGCAAATATGGCGGCAACATGGGCACCGAAGGCTCGGTGGCGTTTCAGTTCAAGCACTGCGGCCAGCTCATCTTCGCCCCGGGCACGAATGAAGACCAGGTGATGGAAGCCGCGCTCGAAGCGGGTGCGCAAGACGTGGTCACGGGTGAAGACGGTTCGATTGAAGTGCTGACCGCCGTGCCTGATTTCGAAGCCGTGAAAGACGCACTGGCCAAGGCCGGCCTCACACCGGCCGTGGCCGAGGTGACGATGCGCGCCGAGAACACCATCGAGCTGGCGGGTGAAGATGCCACGCGCATGCAAAAGCTGCTGGATGTGATCGAAGACCTAGACGACACGCAGGCGGTCTATCACAACGCTGAGTTGGACGAGTGAGGCTGGGCATGAAAGTCCTCGTCATCGGCGGCGGCGGGCGTGAACATGCGCTGGCCTGGAAGCTGGCGCAAAGCCCCAAGGTGCAGCGCGTGTTCGTGGCCCCGGGCAACGGCGGCACGGCCGGCGAAACGCACATCGTCAACGTGCCCATCACGGCCACGGCCGAGTTGGTGAAATTTGCCCAAGCCGAGCGGGTTGACCTCACCGTGGTGGGCCCGGAAGCGGCGCTGGCGGCCGGGGTGGTGGACGAATTCCGCGCCCACAAGTTGCGCATCGTGGGCCCCACACGCGCGGCCGCACAGCTTGAAAGCTCCAAGGCTTTCGCCAAGGCGTTCATGGCGCGGCACCACATCCCCACGGCGGCTTACGAGGTCTTCACCGACGCGGCGGCAGCCAAGGCCTATGTGGTTGAGCGTGGCGCGCCCATCGTCATCAAGGCCGATGGCCTGGCCGCGGGCAAGGGCGTGGTGGTGGCCGCGGGCCAGGCCCAGGCGCACCAGGCCATCGACGACATGCTCGGCGCCAACACCCTGGGCGTGCAGCACAACGCCGGCGGCGCGCGCGTGGTGATTGAAGACTTCTTGCCCGGTGAAGAGGCCAGCTTCATCGTGCTGTGCGATGGCCACAACGTGCTGCCGCTGGCCACCAGCCAAGACCACAAACGCCTGCTGGATGGCGACGCCGGCCCCAACACCGGCGGCATGGGCGCGTATTCGCCCGCGCCCGTGGTCACGCCCAACGTGCATGCGCGCGTGATGCACGAAATCATCCTGCCCGCGGTGGCCGGCATGGCCGCCGAAGGCCGGCCGTTCACGGGCTTCCTGTACGCCGGCTTGATGATCGATGCCCATGGCCAGCCGCGCACGGTCGAGTTCAACGCCCGCCTGGGTGACCCCGAAACGCAACCCATCCTGATGCGCCTGAAAAGCGATTTTTTCGATGTGCTGTGGGCGGCGGCCGAAGGCAAGCTCGACCAGATGGAGCTGCAATGGGACCGCCGCGTCGCGCTGGCCGTGGTGCTGGCCGCGCACGGCTACCCCGCCGCGCCGCGCCAGGGCGATGTGCTGAGCGGCCTGCCGGCGAAGCTGGGCGACGAGCTGCATGTCTTTCACGCCGGCACCACGCTGCATGACGGCCAATTGCGCAGCAGCGGCGGGCGCGTGCTGTGCGTCACCGCCCTGGGCGACACCACGCGGCTGGCCCAACAGCGCGCCTACACGGCGCTGCAAGACATTCAGCTCGACGGCGGGCAGTATCGGCGCGACATCGGCCACCATGCCGTCAAACGCTGAGCAGGTGGCGCGCGAGTTGCTGGAACGCGGCGTGCAGTTCAAGGGCAGCAAGTTGGCCGCTGCGCTGCTCAAGGCACTGGGCTGGGAGTTGTGCTTCGACGGCCTGCCCGCTCGCCAAGGCGTGCTGGTGGTGTACCCGCATACCTCGAACTGGGACTTCCTCATCGGCATCCTGGCCAAGTGGGCGATCGGCATTCCGCTGGTGCTGTGGGGCAAGGACAGCCTGTTTCGCATTCCCCTGTTCGGCCGCTTCCTGCGCGCCCAGGGCGGCGTGCCGGTGGTGCGCCACACGCCGCAGGGTGCGGTGGAGCAGATGATCGAGACGATGAACAACGCCTGTGCAAGTGGCGGTTATATGTGGTTGGCCGTGGCCCCCGAGGGCACGCGCCGGCACACGGCGGGCTGGCGCAGCGGCTTCCATCGCGTGGCCGTGGCCTGCGGCGTGCCGGTGGGCTTGGTGTTTCTTGATTTTGGCCGCAAGCGTGTAGGCCTTGACAGCTTCTGGCGCTTGAGCGGCCGGCCTGCTGCCGACATTCAACTCATGGCGTCGCGCCTGGCCGGCGTGCAAGGCATGCGGCCGCAGGCGGCGGCGCCGGTGGCCTGGTTGGACGCATGAGCCGCCGGGCCGCCCCCAAGGCGAATACCGCAGTGCGCAGCACGAAGGTTGCCTGATGAACATCCCTGCCGTACGCACCTATTTGTTAGACCTGCAGCACCGCATTGTGGCGGCGCTGCAAGCCGAAGATGGCCAACCCTTCTTGAGCGACGGCTGGCAGCGCCCTGCCGGGGGCACGTTGCAAGGCGACGGCCTGACGCGCCTGGTGGAGCAAGGCCAGGTGTTCGAACGCGGCGGCTGCAATTTTTCACATGTGCAGGGCACCAGCCTGCCGCCTTCGGCCACGCAGCAGCGGCCCGAGTTGGCCGGCGCGGCATTTGAAGCGCTGGGTGTGTCGCTGGTGCTGCATCCGCTCAACCCCTACGTACCCACGGTGCACTTGAACGTTCGCTGCTTTGCCGCACTGCCTGCCGGGCGTGCACCGGTGTGCTGGTTTGGCGGCGGCATGGACTTGACGCCTTACTACGGCTTTGAAGACGACGCGCGCCACTTCCACCGTGCCTGCCATGCCGCCACGCAGTTGAACGGCAGCGACCATTACCCGCGCTTCAAGGCCTGGTGTGACGAGTACTTCTTTCTCAAACATCGCAACGAGCCGCGCGGCGTGGGCGGCATCTTCATCGACGATTTTTCACCGAACGATTTCGCCACCGGTTTGGCCATGATCCAGCAAGTGGGCGACGCCTTCCTCGGCGCCTACATGCCCATCGTGCAACGCCGCCGGGCCACGCCCTATGGCGAACGTGAGCGCGACTTCCAGGCCTATCGAAGGGGCCGTTATGTCGAGTTCAACCTGGTGTTCGACCGCGGCACCCACTTCGGGTTGCAATCGGGCGGGCGCACCGAAAGCATCCTCATGTCCATGCCGCCCATCGTCAAATGGCGCTATGACTGGCAGCCTGAACCCGGCAGCGAAGAAGCGCGGCTGTACAGCGACTTCCTGCGCCCGCGGGAATGGTTGAGCGGCATTTGAGCGCCACCACGCCGCCACGCATCGGCCTGCTCGGCGGCAGCTTCGACCCACCGCATCTGGCACACCTGGCGCTGGCTGAACTGGCGCTCACCACATTGGCATTGAGCCGCTTGCACTGGTTGGTGGCTGCCGCGCCGTGGCAAAAGGCCGGCCGCGTGGTGGCCAGCGCCGAGCAGCGCCTGGCGATGGTGGCGCTGCTGATTGAAGGGCACGCGGCCATGCACGCCGATGCGCGCGAGCTGCAACGCGCAGGCCAGACTTTCACCATCGACAGCGTGATCGAACTGCGCGCGAAAGCGCCCGACGCGGAGCTGTTTCTCATCATCGGCCAAGACCAGTACGCACGCTTCAACACCTGGGTGCGGCACGAAGAGTTGCTGCGCCATGTGACGCTCGCCGTGGCCGCACGTGCCGGCCAGGCGCCGCGTGCACCTGCCGCGCTTCCGGCGCACCGCGTGCACACCTTGCCGCTGCCTGAATGGCCCATCAGCTCCACGCTCGTGCGCGAGCACGCCGCGCGCGGTGAAGACGTGGCGCCGTGGGTAGGCCCGGCGGTGGCACACTACATTTCCCAACAGCGCCCCTACCTGGCGACATCACGGAGTTGAATGGACATTCGCAAACTGCAACGCGCCATCGTCGATGGGCTGGAAGACGTCAAGGCGCAGCAAATCGTTATCTTCAACACCGAGCATTTGTCGCCGCTGTTCGAGCGCGTGATCGTGGCCTCGGGCACCAGCAACCGGCAGACCAAGGCGCTGGCCAGCAGCGTCATCACCACCGTGAAGAAGCGCGGCCTGCACGTGTTGCGCACCGAGGGCCAGGACAACGGTGAATGGATCATCGTCGACTGCGGCGCCGCAGTGGTACACATCATGCAACCCACCATCCGCGAGTACTACCACCTTGAGGAGTTATGGGGTGGCAAGAAGGTGGTCATGAAAATGGGTGACACCAGCATGGCCCTGCCCAAGGCTGAGGAAACCGCGCCCGTGCGGCGCGCTGCGGCCAAGGCCAAACCCACGCCGGCGCCGCGCAAGGCCGTGGCCAAGAAGCCCGCTGCGCCCAGGGTGGTGGCCTTGATACCGGCACGCAAGACACCGGCACGCAAGACACCGGCTGGCAAAACACCGGCTGGCAAGGCAGTGGCGCGCAAAAGCCCGCCGCGCAGACCAGCCAGCGCCAAAACGCCCGGCGCCAAGCGCGCCCCGGCCCGGCCGCGCAAGCCCGGGGCGCGTTGAGTGCGCCTGCTGGTGCTGGCCGTGGGCCAGCGCATGCCGGCCTGGGCGAGCGCGGCGTGGGCTGAGTTTGCGCGCCGCATGCCACCCGAAGCGCGGCTGGAGCTGCGTGAAATCAAAACCGAGCCACGCAGCAGCGGGCGCACCGCGGCGCAGTGCATGGCGCTGGAACGCAGCCGCATCGAAGCCCAGATCCCGCGCGGTGCCTGGCGCGTGGTGCTCGATGAAAGAGGCACGGCGCACACCACCGCGCAACTGGCCGAACGGCTGCGCCATTGGGAAGGCCTGGGCAGCGACGTGGTGTGCCTGATTGGCGGGCCCGATGGGCTGGACCCGGCACTGAAGGACAGCGCCAACGAGCGCCTGCGCCTGTCTGACCTGACACTGCCGCACGCCCTGGCCCGCGTGGTGCTGGCCGAGGCCTTGTACCGGGCCTGGACGGTGACCATCGGCCACCCCTACCACCGCGAATGAGGGCGCCCGGTGCAGCGCCACGCCTTCATCTACCTGGCCTCGCAAAGCCCGCGCCGCGCGCAACTGTTGGCGCAGATCGGCGTGCGCCATGAGTTGCTGTTGCCCGATGCAAGCGAAGACGCCGAAGCACTTGAAGCGGCGCTGCCGAGTGAGTTGCCGCTGGCCTATGTGCAACGCGTGACGCTGCTCAAGCTGCATGCCGCCGTGGCGCGCGCCAAGCGCCGCAAGCTGCCCGCCGCGCCCATCCTGTGCGCCGACACCACCGTGGCGCTGGGCCGGCGCATGCTCGGCAAACCGCAAGATGCAGCCGACGCGTTGGCCTCGTTGCAAACCTTGTCGGGCCGCACGCACCGCGTGCTGAGCTGCGTGGCCCTGGCCAGCGGCCGGCGCGCCTGGCATGCCACCAGCGTGTCGCGCGTGCGCTTCGCGCCGCTGCCGGCCGCCACCATCCGGGCTTACGTGGCCAGTGGCGAGCCCTTCGGCAAGGCTGGCGCCTATGCCATCCAGGGGCCGCTGGCTGGCTGGGTTCAACATATCGAAGGCAGTCACCCCGGTATCATGGGTTTGCCCCTTTACGAGACCACGCAACTGCTGATCAAGGCGGGCGTTGAACTGGCGCTCTGAGCAGGATCACAACGTGGCAGCACAAGAAATCCTCATCAACTGGGCCCCGCAGGAAACGCGGGTGGCGATCGTCGAAAACGGCGCCGTGCAAGAGCTGCACATTGAACGCACGCTCGAGCGCGGCCTGGTGGGCAACGTCTACCTGGGCAAGGTGGCGCGGGTGTTGCCGGGCATGCAAAGTGCCTTCATCGACATCGGGCTGGATCGCGCGGCGTTCCTGCACGTGGCCGACCTGAACCCACCGCCTAACGGTCGAACTGAGCCAGCGCTGCCGATCGAACGCCAGGTCTTCGAAGGCCAGGCCATCACCGTGCAGGTGATCAAGGATTCCATTGGCACCAAGGGCGCCAGGTTGTCGGCACAGGTGTCGATTGCCGGGCGCATGCTGGTCTTCTTGCCGCACGACAAGCACATCGGCATCAGCCAGAAGATCGGCTCGGCCGAGCTGCGCGAACAACGGCGCGCGCGCATGCAGGCACTCGCCGCCGAGGGCGGCGGCGGCTTCATCCTGCGCACCAATGCCGAAGAAGCCAGTGACGCCGAGCTGGGCGAAGACATCGCCTACCTGCGCAAGACCTGGGCGCGCATCCGGGAACGCGCGCTGACCTCGCCGCCCGGCACCTTGCTGCACCAAGACCTGAGCCTGGCCGAGCGCGTGCTGCGCGACATGAGCGTTGAGGCCACGCAAACCATTCGCATCGATTCAAGGATGCAGTTCGAGCTGCTGAAGTCGTTTGGCGAAACCTACATGCCCGGCGCCGTGGCCAAGCTCGACCACTACCGCGGCGAGCGGCCGATCTTCGACCTGTTCGGCATTGAAGAAGACCTGGCGCGTGCGCTGGCGCGGCGCGTGGAATTGAAGTCGGGCGGTTACCTCATCATCGACCAGACCGAAGCACTCACAACGGTTGACGTGAACACCGGCGGCTTCGTGGG
>JANMYI010000255.1:0-12236 GCA_031381955.1 Burkholderiales bacterium | reverse complement strand
CAGTGGAATCGCAAGGCGTTCGCCCTCGAGCTGACTGAGGTGCGCAGCGCCATGCCCATGACTGAGTCAGTGATGCAGGAACTGCGCAGCGCAGCGCGGTACTGAAATGAAACACCCCCTACGCGCTTCGCGCGCCCCCTCAAGGGGGCAACGCCAGCGGCCCGGCAGAGCCGGTTCCGCGGCGTTCGCTTGGGCCTGCCTCCTTCACTGCGTCGGCGGTGCCGCTCAGGCGCATTGAAATACTGAAGTGGTGAGGAATTGAGGCCATGGTTGAACGCCGCCCCCTGCTCAATTTGCTGGCCCACCTGGTGTTGCTGCTGGGCGTGGCCGTGGTCGCCTTCCCGGTCTACCTCACGTTCGTGGCGTCCACGCAATCGCCACAGCAAATCCAAAGCAGCGTGCCAATTTCGTTGCTGCCGGGCTCCTATGCACTTGAAAGTTATCGCCTCGCGCTGTTCGGCGGCACCACCAGCGTGGGCAGCAACATTCCGGCGGCCGGGCCGATGCTATGGATCAGCCTGGTCAGTGCCTTGATCATCGCGCTGGGCAAGATCGCCATTTCGCTGCTCTCGGCCTTTGCCATCGTCTACTTCCGTTTTCCGTTCAGGAACGTGGTGTTCTGGCTGGTGTTCGTGACCCTCATGCTGCCGGTGGAGGTGCGCATCTCGCCCACCTACGGCGTGGTGGCGGCACTGGGCATGCTCAACACCTATGCCGGCTTGACGGTGCCTCTCATCGCTTCGGCCACGGCCACGTTTCTCTTTCGCCAATTTTTTCTTACCGTTCCAGATGAGCTGACGGAAGCTTCGCGCATGGACGGCGCCGGGCCGATGCGCTTTTTCAAAGACGTGCTGCTGCCGCTGTCCACCACCTCGATCGCCGCGCTGTTCGTCATCCAGTTCATCTACGGCTGGAACCAATACCTGTGGCCCTTGCTGGTGACGACCGATGAAACCATGTACCCGGTGGTGATGGGCATCAAGCGGCTGATCACCGGTGAAAGCTACATCGAATGGAACGTGGTCATGGCCACGGCGATGCTGGCCATGCTGCCGCCGGCGCTGGTGGTGATGCTGATGCAGAAGTGGTTCGTCAAGGGCCTGGTGGACACGGAGAAATGAGCGCTGCCGGGCCGTCGCAAAGCGCTCGCTCCCCCTCGGGGTGGCGGGCAGAAGGCCCTTGGGGGCAAAACTGATATGGCTTCCATCTCTATTCGCAATGTCGTCAAACGCTATGGCACCGGCCCAAAGGCGCTGCAAGTCATTCACGGCGTGAGCGCCGAGATTGCCGATGGCGAGTTCATCGTCATCGTCGGTCCATCGGGTTGCGGCAAGAGCACGCTGCTGCGCATGGTGGCCGGCTTGGAAGAAATCACCAGCGGGGAGATTGCGATCGGCCCACGCGTGGTGAACGACATCGAACCCGCGCAGCGAGACATCGCCATGGTGTTCCAGAACTACGCGCTGTACCCGCACATGAGCGTGTTCGACAACATGGCCTATGGCTTGAAGATTGCGAAGGTGCCGGTCGAGCAGATCAAGGCGCGGGTTGACAAGGCGGCGAAGATTCTTGAACTCGGCGGCCTGCTTGAACGCAAGCCGCGGCAGCTTTCCGGCGGACAACGCCAGCGCGTGGCGATGGGCCGAGCCATCGTGCGCCAGCCGCAGGTGTTCTTGTTCGATGAACCCTTGTCGAACCTCGACGCCAAGCTGCGCGCGCAAACGCGGTTGGAAATTCAAAAGCTGCATGCCGAACTCGGCGTGACATCGCTGTTCGTCACCCACGATCAGGTTGAGGCCATGACGCTGGCGCAGCGCATGATCGTCATGCACGCTGGGCGGATGGAACAAGTGGGCACGCCCGACGAGGTCTACCTGCGCCCGGCCACCACCTTCGTGGCCGGCTTCATCGGCAGCCCGCCGATGAACCTGCTCAAGGGCCACGCACGCGGCGCGAGCTTCGAGCTGGCCGGCCAGGCCTTTGCGCTGGACACGCCGGCGCCGCGCGAAGGCGAGCTGACACTCGGCGCGCGGCCTGAGCACGTGGACTTGAGCGACCAGGCCGGTTGGCCGCTGAAGGTGGAGATGGTGGAGATGCTGGGCGCGGAGCGGCTGATCCACGGCCGCCTGGGCGGCGAAGGCTTCACCGTGCGGCTGGATGCCACGCTGCCGGCGCCCAAACTCGGCGATTTGGTTCAAGTGGAAGTGCCGCGAAAACACCTGCATTGGTTTGACGCCGCCAGCGGCCACCGCGTAACGTGATCGGGCCGTGGTCCTACCCGCTTTGGCTGGCCCACCGCGGCGCTGGCAAGCTGGCGCCTGAAAACACGCTGGCAGCGTTTCGCCTGGGCGCCAGCTTCGGCTACCGCGCCTTCGAATGCGACGTGAAGCTCAGCGCCGACGACCAGCCCTTCTTGTTGCACGATGCCGAGCTGGAGCGCACCAGCAACGGCTTTGGTGTGGCCGGCACGCTGCCCTGGGCCGCGTTGTCCGGGCTGGACGCCGGCAGTTGGCACAGCCCGGCCTACGCGGGCGAGCCGTTGCCCAGCCTGGAAGCCATCGCCGCCTTCATTCGCGGCAACGGCCTGGCGCTGAACATCGAACTCAAACCGACACCGGGTGTGGAGCAGCACACCGGCCGCGTGGTGGCCGCGGCGGCGCGCAAGCTGTGGCAGGGCGACACGCAGCCGCCGCTGCTCAGCTCGTTCCGGCCCGAGGCTTTGGCCGGCGCACAGGAAGCCTCACCCAACCTGCCGCGCGCGCTGTTGCTCGACACGCTGTGGCCCGGCTGCCTGGAACTGGCTGGCGGCCTGGGCTGCGTGGCTGTGGTCACCAACCACCCGCTGATGAACGCCGAGCTGCTGCGCCGCCTGCACGCCATGGGCATGCACGGCTGCGTGTACACGGTGAACGAGGCCGCCCGCGCCCGCGAGCTTCTGGCGCTGGGCGTGGCCGGCATCATCACCGACGCGGTGGATCAGTTCTCGCCCGCCATCACCGCGGCCGGAATGGCGGCCTCGGCGCCCAGCGCGGCTTCGTGATCCTCCGGCTTGGGCAGTTCACGCACTTGCGCAATGCGGCTGTAGCGCCAGGCGAATGCGGCCAACAGCAGGCCGGCACCGCCTGCAAAGACCAGTGGTGCGCGCAAGCCATATTGCTCGCCCAACCAACCCCCCAACAGGGCACCCGGCCCGGCCGGTAGCAGGATCAGCCAGCGCATGGTGCTGGTCATGCGCCCGAGTAGCGCGGGCGGCGTGACCGCCTGGCGCAGCGACAGGAAGTTGATGAACATCAGCACCGCGCCGACACCGAACAAGGCCATCATCACCGCGAACGCGGCCACGCCCCAAGCATTGGCCGGCACCACGGCGAGCAACAACCAGCCCAACGCACAGACCGCCACGCCCAGGATCAGGCAAGGCCCAGGCCCGATGCGCTGGCTGATGCGGTGGCCCCAAAGGCTGGCGCTGATGGTGCCCACGCCCAACGCCACGAAGCACAGGCCGATGGCCTGTTCAGACAAGCCCAGCGTGCGCGTGGCGTACAAGATTTGCACCACCATGGCCGCGTTGTGGCACAACTGCCAGCCGCCCACCAGAGCGGCCAGGCTGAGCAGCAGGCGGCGGCTGGCCACGAAACGCAAGCCGGCTTGCAGATCGCGCCAGAAGTGCGACTCGTGCGCCGGGCGCAATTCTTCGCGCACCCGAATGCCGCGCAGGATGAGGGCCGAGCCCAGCAGCAGCACCGCATCGACCAGCAACGCCACGGGCGCGCCCACCAGCTTGATCAACACGCCCGCCAGGCCCGGCCCGGCAACCTCGGCGCCCGAACTGGCCAGAGCGTTCTTGGCATGGGCCTCGACCAGGCGTTCGCGCGGCACGATCTGCGTGAGCACGATCTGCGCCGCGGAGCCCGCCGTGGTGAACACGGTGCCCAGCGCAAAGCCCACGACGTACATCCAAGTCATGCTCAGCCAGCCCATCCACCAGGCAAAGGGCACGCTGGCCACGGCGAGTGAAAGCGCCACCTCGCCGGCCACGTACACCGGCAGCTTGCGCACGCGATCCAGCCACACGCCTGAAGGCAGCGAGAACAACACGAAGGGTGCGATCTCCATCGCGGTGAGCCAGCCCATTTGCGTGGGCGTGGCATGCAACAGCACCGCCGCGGTGAGCGGCAGCGCCAGCATGGTGACCTGGCCGCCCAGCGAACTGACCAGGATCGAGCACCACAGCCGGCGGTAGATGGCATCGCGCAGCAAGTCGCCGGCGCTGGGCAGCAGCCTGGTGCAGGCTTGCTGAAAAATTACCTTGAGTCGGTTCACGATCTCGGTCTCCACATTCGTTTCGGTCAAAGCCCGGTAGGGCCTTGGATCGACGCTTGGGTCATTGCCACTGAGCACTTGCGCCGGATCTCGGCGCAGCGCTTGAGGCAATGCAGTCCGAGAACTAAAGGGCGGTGGGGCGCGGGGACGCGGTGTTCACACAACCCCCATCGGCCACCAGCTGGCCCATGGGCACCGCACCCTCGTCCAAGGCCAGCAGCAGGCCGGCCACCGCCGCCACGCCGGCCAACGCGGCCCCACCCGCCCACGGCGCGGCTTGGCGCATCGCGGTGTAGGGGGTGCGGTTCGGGCTCATGGGTGGTGTTGGTTAGGTTGGGAAGGCGCGCACTCTAACAGCAGGGGTTGCAGGCGGGCAAGCGCATTCGGCCCCCTAATCCACCAAATTGCTGATGGCCACGGCGCCGTGCGCAAGCGGTTGAACCGACTCAGCGGACGCACGCAACGCCCAACTCAACTGCGATAGTCGGCGTTGATGCTCACATAGTCGTGCGACAGATCGCATGTCCAGACCACGGCGTGCGCGAGCCCGCGGTGCAGGTCCACGCGCACCGTGATTTCGCTTTGCTTCATCACGCGCTGGCCATCTTGTTCGCGGTAGTCGGGGTGGCGCCCGCCGTTGCGCGCCACGTGCACGTCGTCAAGATACAGGTCGATCAGGCCTTGCTCCAGGTCGTCGATGCCGGCGTAGCCCACGGCGGCGAGGATGCGGCCCAGATTCGGGTCGCTGGCGAAGAAGGCCGTCTTCACCAGAGGCGAGTGCGCAATCGCATAGGCCACCAGGCTGCACTCCTGCACCGTGCGCCCGCCATCGACTTGAACCGTGATGAACTTGGTGGCGCCTTCGCCGTCGCGCACGATGGCCTGGGCCAACTGCTGCGCCACAGCGATCAATGCAGTACGCAGCTCTTGGCCGTCGGCTGAATCGAGCCGTTTGATCGGCGCATGCCCGGCCTGGTGTGTGGCCACCAGCACGAGCGAATCGTTGGTGCTGGTGTCGCCGTCGATGGTGATGCGGTTGAACGACAAGTCGGCCACCTCGCGCACCAGGGCCTGCAGCAGTTCGGGCGCCACCGCCGCGTCGGTGGCGATGAAGGCCAGCATGGTGGCCATGTTCGGGCGGATCATGCCCGCGCCCTTGGCGATGCCCGTGACGGTGACGGCGCGCCCGCCAAGCTCAAATTGCCGCGACGCCGCCTTGGGCAGGGTGTCGGTGGTCATGATGCCCTGGGCGGCGTCGCCCCAGTGCGCCGCGGCCAGGTTGGCCACGGCGGCGGGCAGGCCGGCCGTGATGCGATCCACCGGCAGGCTTTCCATGATCACACCGGTTGAAAACGGCAACACCTGCGCGCGTGCCAGACCCAACTGCACCGCCGCCGCATCGCACACTTGGCGCGCGCGGGCCAGGCCGTCTTCACCCGTGCCGGCGTTGGCGTTGCCGGTGTTGATGACCAGGGCGCGAATGCCTTGCGCAGCTTGCAAGCGTTCGCGGCACACCTGCACCGGCGCGGCGCAAAAACGGTTGCGCGTGAACACCGCGGCCACGCTGGAGCCGGCAGCCAGTTCAAACAGCACCAGGTCGCGCCGGTTGGCCTTGCGCACGCCGGCCATGGCGGTGCCGATGCGCACGCCGGGCACGGCATGCAGGCTGGCGGGGTCGGGGGCGATGAGGTTGACGGGCATGGTGGTGGGCAGCAGTTCGGTGCGGGACAGTTCAGGCCGCGGGATTGTAGGAAGCGAACATCACCTGGCTGCCCAGGCGGCCCTGGGCATCGCGCTCGTAGTGGCGCAACACACCTTCGCGGTTGAAGCCCAGCGCCACTTCAGCAAAGCGCAAGGCCTGGGTGTTGGGCAGTTCGCTCAGGGCTTGCACGCGTGCCGCGCCCAGGCTGAAGGCAAGCTGCACGCAGGCCAGCACGGCTTCGCGCATCAAGCCCTGGCCTGATATGCGCGCATCACCCACGTAGCCCACTTCGCAACGTGGCGCGTCGAAGTCCCAACTGTGCAGGTCGATGCGGCCGGCGTAGCGGCCGCTGCTGGATTCGAAGGCATAGAAGATCAGGCACTCGCCTTGTTCAACCATGCGCAGCCCATTGACCATGAAGGTCTGGGCCCAGGCCAGGGTTTGCACATGCTGGCCCCAGCCGATGTAGGCCAAGCCGGGCAGGCTGCGGTTGAGGCTTTCAACGAAGGCCTGGGCAAATTCAGGCCTCGGTGCATGCAGCATCAGCCGCGTGGTGCGCAGCTCGCGCGGGGCTTCAACGAGCGCGCTGCGATCCACAGCACAGGCTCTTAGCTCAAGCGCCCGTGGCACATCTTGTACTTCTTGCCGCTGCCACACGGGCAAGGGTCGTTGCGCCCGACCTTGGCCACGCCCTTGGGCGCGGTGGCGGCATCCATTTCCTGCGTCACGCTGCCGTCTTCATTCGGGTGCGTGTAGGTCACGTTGCTGACCTGGCTGGCCTGCTGCTCCAGCGCCTGCGCCGCTTCGGCGGCCTGCTCCTGGCTCTGGATGCGCACGGTCATGAGCAGGCGCGTCACATCCATCTTCACCACGTCGAGCATGGTGGAAAACAGATCGAAGGCTTCGCGCTTGTATTCCTGCTTCGGGTTCTTCTGCGCATAGCCACGCAGGTGGATGCCCTGGCGCAGGTAGTCGAGAGCGGCGAGGTGCTCGCGCCAGTGGCTGTCCATCGACTGCAACAACACCATGCGCATGAAAGGCGTGAACTGGTCTTCGCCCACTTGCTCGAGTTTGCCTCGGAACATCGCGTCGGCGGCCTGGGTCACCTTGGCCACGATGTCGTCGTCGGTGATCGTGTCGCTGCGGTCAACGTCAGCGCTCAGATTCAGATCGAGCTGCCACTCGTCGGCCAGCACCTTTTGCAGGCCCGGCAAGTCCCATTGCTCTTCCAGGCTTTCAGCCGGGACGAAGCTGCGCACCACGTCGGTCATGGCGGCGCGGCGCAGGTTGGCAATCTGCTCGCTCAGCGCCTGGGCTTCGAGGATTTCGCTGCGCTGCTGGTAGATGACCTTGCGCTGGTCGTTGCTGACATCGTCGTATTCAAGCAGCTGTTTGCGCACGTCGAAATTGCGCGCCTCCACTTTGCGCTGCGCGCCTTCAATGCTGCGCGAGACGATGCCGGCTTCGATGGCCTCGCCCTCGGGCATCTTCAGCCGGTCCATGATGGCGCGCACGCGGTCACCGGCGAAGATGCGCATCAGCGGGTCATCAAGGCTGAGGTAAAAGCGCGACGAGCCGGGGTCGCCCTGGCGGCCTGAGCGGCCACGCAGCTGGTTGTCGATGCGCCGGCTTTCATGGCGCTCGGTGGCGATGATGCGCAGGCCGCCCTCGGCCTTGACCTTGTCATGCAGGCCCTGCCATTCATCCTTGAGTTGCTGGATCGGCCGGGCCTTGTCGGCTTTGGCGATGGCTGCATCGGCTTCTAGGAACTGCACCTGCTTTTCAACGTTGCCGCCGAGCACGATGTCGGTGCCGCGGCCGGCCATGTTGGTGGCAATGGTGATCACGCCCGGGCGCCCGGCTTGGGCCACGATCTCGGCTTCTTTGGCGTGCTGCTTGGCGTTGAGCACCTGGTGCGGCAACTTGGCCGCGCTGAGCAGGCCCGAAATCAGCTCGGAGTTTTCGATCGACGTGGTGCCCACCAGCACCGGCTGGCCGCGCTCATGGCAATCGCGGATGTCGGTCTTGACGGCCTCGTATTTCTCTTTCGTCGTCTTGTAAATCAGGTCGTTCTCGTCCTTGCGCACCGTGGGCCGGTTGGGCGGGACCACCACCGTTTCCAGGCCATAGATTTCCTGGAACTCGTAGGCCTCGGTGTCGGCCGTGCCGGTCATGCCGGAAAGCTTGCCGTACAGGCGAAAGTAGTTCTGGAAGGTGACCGAGGCCAGGGTCTGGTTCTCGCTTTGAATCTGCACCGCTTCCTTGGCTTCCACCGCCTGGTGCAGGCCGTCTGACCAACGGCGCCCGGTCATCAAGCGGCCGGTGAATTCGTCAACGATGGTGACTTCATCGTCCTGCACCACGTAATGCTGGTCGCGGTGGTACAGGTGGTGCGCGCGCAATGCGGCGTACACGTGGTGCATCAGCGAGATGTTGGCCGGGTCGTACAGGCTGGCGCCTTCGACCAGCAGGCCGGCTTGCATCAGCACCTGTTCGGCACGTTCGTGGCCGTCTTCGGTGAGGAAGATCTGATGGCCTTTTTCGTCGACCGTGAAATCACCGGCTTCGATCACGCCCTCGCCGGTGCGCGGGTCGGCCTCGCCGATCTGCTTCTTCAGTTGCGGCACCAGGGCGTTGATCTTGACGTACAGCTCGGTGTGGTCTTCGGCTTGGCCGCTGATGATGAGCGGGGTGCGCGCTTCGTCGATCAAGATGGAGTCGACCTCGTCAACGATGGCATAAGACAGGCCGCGCGCCACCCGGTCGGTCACTTCGTAGACCATGTTGTCGCGCAGGTAGTCGAAGCCGAATTCGTTGTTCGTGCCGTAGGTGACGTCGGCCAGATACGCGGCCTGTTTTTCCTCGCGCGACAGACCTGGAACGTTAACCCCCACGCTCAAGCCCAGAAAGTTGTACAGCCGCCCCATCCAATCGGCGTCGCGCCGGGCCAGGTAGTCGTTCACCGTGACCACATGCACGCCGTGGCCGCCCAGGGCGTTCAGGTACACCGGCAAGGTGGCCGCCAGGGTCTTGCCCTCGCCGGTGCGCATCTCGGCAATCTTGCCCTGGTGCAGGGCGATGCCGCCCATCAGTTGCACATCGAAGTGGCGCATCTTGAGCACGCGCTTGCCGGCCTCGCGCACCACCGCAAAGGCATCGGGCAGCAGTTGATCCAGCGTTTCGCCTTGGCTCAGCCGTTCACGCAGCTTGCCCGTCATGGCTTGCAAGGCGGCGTCGTCCAACACCTCGAACTGCGGCTCCAGGGCGTTGATCTGCTGCGCGCTGAGGCGGTAGGTCTTCAGCAAGCGGTCATTGCGACTGCCGAAAATCTGGGTCAGTATCTTGGGCAACATGCGGCGTCGGGCCTAACGATTGATATGCGCCAAGGCGCGATGCGAGGTGGAGCCGCGCCGTGCAATTCAGGGCTGCGGGCCAGGTTGCGCGACGCGCAACTACCACCATGAAAGTTAAACAGGCCAGGTGCCTGGGGCAATCACGGGCTTGCCGATGGCAAGGCCGTGTGCTGCAAAACCGCTTGATTTTAGCATCGTGCCCCTGGGTGAGGCCGGTGCGTGGCGCGTCAGCGGCGTGCCGACTTGTGTGCCGCCAGCGCCGCGTCGCGCCCACCGGCCAGGAACTTGGCCGGATCCTGTGTCACCGCATCGACCATGACCTCGAAGTGCAGGTGCGGGCCGGTGGAGCGCCCGGTGTTGCCCACTTGGCCAACGACCTGGCCGCGCCTGACCAGATCGCCCGCGCCGACCAAGGCCTTGGACAGGTGTGCATAGCGCGTGACCAGGCCGTTGCCGTGGTCCACTTCCAGCATCAAGCCATAGTTGGCATGGGTTTCGGCACTGAGCACGAGCCCACCCGCGGCCGCATGTACATCGGTGCCGGCCTCGGCCGGAAAGTCCAAGCCCGTGTGCAAGGCAGCGCGGCCGGTGAACGGGTCGGCGCGAAAGCCGAACCCTGAACCGACCGGCCCTTCTACCGGCGCGCTGGTGGGCACCATCAGGGCTTGAAGGCGGCGTTCGAACAAGCGCGACTCGACCAGCGTGAACACATCGCTGTGCTGATCGGCCGATTCGTCGAGCGCGCCAACGGCCTGATCGAGTTGCGCCAGGCTGGGCCGGTCGAGTGGCACGAACGGCCCGCCCTTGCCCTCGCCCACGCGCTTGATACCCTTGAGGTCATCAGTCTTCACGCCGGCCAGGCCGAGCACGCGCTCGCTCACCGAATCGAGCTTGATCATCTTGGCCTGCATCTCGCCCAGCTTGTTGGCCATGGCGTCGAGGTTCTCGCGCATGAAACGATCACGCTGAGCGATTTCATCGCGCACCACCAACCCCACGATCTGGCTGACCACCGGCCAGCCATCGCGCGCCGCCTTCAGGAAGATGAAGTGGTAAGTGGCGCCCGAAAGGAGCAGCAGCAGCATCACCAGCGTGAGCGCTGCGGCGGTGAGTTGCAGGCGGCTCAAACGCAACACCAGCGTGCGTGGCGAATGGGTGTGCGTGATCAAAATCTGCATCGGTAAACTCCTGTCATGCCCAGCCACACGTCGCGCGCAACGCCCCATGCGGGCACCTTGCCGCTTTCCAGCGCTCTGGACCAGAGCGCACCATTGACCAGCTTGTTAGCCCGCCTGCGCGATTCGCGGTTGCGTTTGCAGGCCTTGAACGAGGTGTTGCCACCCTACTTGTGCGACCAGGTTCGCGCCGGCCCGGTGGACGACAGCGGCTGGACCCTGTTGGCCAGCAGCGGCGCGGCGGCCGCCAAGCTGCGCCAGTTACTGCCGTTGTTCGAAGACACCCTGGTGGCGAAGGGTTGGCAGCGTACTTCAATCAAGGTTCGAGTTCAATCGGCATGACCACAGGGCCAACCGGCCTGTTCATGGGCATGGTGCCGGCTGTCAGAGTCGAACTGACGACCTTCCGCTTACAAGGCGGGTGCTCTACCAACTGAGCTAAGCCGGCGTGGCACGCTGCATTTTAAGGATGCGCGCTTGTCGCTGCTTCACGTGCACCTTGACGCGCTACTTCACCCGCTTGAGCGACGGCCGTGCCGGGCTCGGGCCACCAGGCTCGGGTGGCTGCGGGGGTTCGGGCATCGCGTCATTCGGAGCGGCGGGTGCATCTTCGGTTTCGACCGAGGCCAATCGCAGGCCGCGCGGCAGCATGGCTTGCGGCGGCGCGCCAGCCGTGACTTGGCCGTCGTTGCTGAGCGCGGCGGGCATGGGGAAGGCCATGCCCTGGCCGTTCTCGCGCGCATAAATGGCCACCACGTGATCCACCGGCACCATGATGTCGCGCGAATGGCCGCCAAATCGGGCGCGGAACTCGATCCATTCGTTGCCCAGCTTCAAGGCGCTGGTCGCCTCGAGCCCGACGTTCAAGACAATCTCGTTGTTCTTCACGTATTCCATCGGCACCTTCACCGTGGCATCGACATGCACGGCAACATAGGGTGTGAAGCCGTTGTCGCTGCACCATTCATGCAGGGCGCGGATCAGGTACGGCCGCGTGGACGTGCCTTGCGCATCGGGCGACAAGGTTTTGGTCATGTCAGTGACGCCCGGCCGCCCGAAGGCACTGACCGCCCCCTCGGGGGGCAGGAGCGAAGCGACGTGGGGGTTGTTTCATCCCCGGCTTACTTGCGCATCACCTTTTCAGACGGCGTCAGCGCCTCGATGTACGCCGGGCGTGAAAAGATGCGCTCGGCGTATTTCAGCAGCGGCATGGCGTTCTTCGACAGGTCGATGTCGTAATAGTCGAGCCGCCACAGCAGCGGCGCAATGGCCACATCGAGCATCGAAAAGTCATCCCCCAGCATGTACTTGTTCTTCAGGAAGATGGGTGCGAGTTGGGTCAGGCGGTCGCGGATCTGCGAGCGCGCCTTTTCAAGTTGTTTGTCAGTGGCTTTCACGCCGCGCGACTCGAGCAGGTTCACATGGGTGAACAGCTCTTTCTCGAAGTTGAACAAGAACAGGCGCACGCGCGCGCGTGCCACTGGGTCGCCGGGCATGAGCTGCGGGTGCGGGAAGCGCTCGTCGATGTACTCGTTGATGATGTGCGACTCGTACAGGATGAGGTCGCGCTCGACGAGGATCGGTACCTCGTTGTACGGGTTCATCAAGGCGATGTCCTCGGGCTTGGCGAACAGATCGACATCGCGGATCTCGAAATCCATGCCTTTTTCAAACAGCACGAAA
>JANMYI010000167.1:0-3921 GCA_031381955.1 Burkholderiales bacterium | reverse complement strand
TTGCCGCCTGCGCTGTCGCCGCCCACCGCCATGCGGTTCGGGTCCAGGCCCAGCGCGGCGGCTTCAGTTCGCACCCAATCGGTGGCGGCTATGCAGTCGTCCACCGCAGCCGGAAAGCGGTGCTCCGGGCCCATGCGGTAGTCGGTGGCCACCACGGCGCAGCCAGCAGCGTTGGCCAACTCGCGGCACAGTGTGTCGTGCGTGTCGAGGTCGCCGATCACCCAGCCGCCGCCGTGAAAGTACACCAGCACGGGCAGCGCTTCGCCCGCCGCACCGGCCGATGTCAACGGCCGGTACAGGCGCAGCGGAATGCTGCCGTGGGGGCCGGTCGCCAGCAGTTCGCGCACCTCGCCCACCGCAGGCGGATCGGGTTGCAGCGCGCCGCGCCGGTCGCGATAAACGCGCCGCGCCTCGTCGGGGCTGAGCGTGTGCGTCGGCGGGATGGCGCGCTCTTCGATGAAGGCGAGCAGGGCCTTGGATTGAGGGTGCAGCATCGACAGTTCCTGTTGTGTGTGGGCAAATCAAAGCGGCCGGCTGCGCGCCAGCGGCGGGTTCTTCGCGAAGTAGCGTTTGATGCCGGCGGTCAGCGCATCCACCAGTTGTTGCTGGTACACCGGGTCGCGCAATTTGGCTTCTTCTTCCGGGTTCGAGATGAAGGCCGTCTCGACCAGGATCGACGGCACGTCGGGTGCCTTCAATACCGCGAAGCCGGCCTGCTCGACGCTGGCCTTGTGAAGGCGGCCGACCTTGCCGATCTGGCCCAGCACCTCGCTGCCCAGCTTGAGGCTGTCCTTGATCTGCGCGGTGGTGCTCATGTCGAGCAGCGCGCGCGCCAGGGCGGGGTCTTTCGCCATGTTCATGCCGCCCACCAGGTCGGCCGCGTTCTCGCGGCTGGCCATCCAGCGCGCCGCCGCACTCGTGGCCGCGCCCTGGCTCAGGGCGAAGACGCTGGCGCCGCGCGCTTCGGGCCGAAAGAAGGCATCGGCATGGATGCTCACGAACAGGTCAGCCTGCACGCGGCGCGCCTTGCGCACGCGCTCGTGCAGGGGCACGAAGTAGTCGCCGTCGCGCGTCAGCATGACGCGCAGGTTCGGCTGCTTGTGCAGCTCGTCGCGCAGCTTCAGTGCCACGGCGAGCACCACGTCTTTTTCGCGCAGCCCGCTGGGCCCCACGGCGCCGGGGTCTTCGCCACCGTGGCCGGGGTCCAGCGCCACGATGATCAGGCGCTCGCTGCGCGCTGCGACCCGGGGCGTGGGCGCGCTGGCCGCGGCGCTGGGGGTGGGGTTGGGCGTGACCGGGCGGCTCGCGGCGGGCGCGGCCGGCAGCGCGGCGATGGCGCTGCTCGCTGCACCCGTGCCCACACTGGCCGCTGGCGCGGCGCTGGCCAGCCGGGGTGCACTGGCGTGGCTGGCGGGGCTGGCGGCGCTGGCGGAACCAGGCCGCTCAAGCCGGCCGATGAGTTCACCCAAGGCATCGCGCGGTTCACGCGCCGCTTGCGCTGCTTGCGCCACTTGTGCCGCTTCCCGCGCACGCAGCAATTGCAGCAACGGGTCGAGTGCTTCGCTGGGGTGCAGGTCAAAGACCAGCCGATGCCGGTACGCCGCCACCGGCGTGAGCGCAAAGACCTGCGGCTTGCTGGCTTGCTTCAACTCGAGCGTGAGGCGCAGCTTGCCTTTGGGCAGCGCGCTGACCTGCACCGCGGCGATGAAAGGGTCGTTGGCGGGCACCTTGGCGCTGAGTTCGGCCAGGGTGGTGTTCAGCTCCAGTTCTTCGATCTCGATCACCAGCCGCGCCGGTGCCGTGGCCAGGCTGTGGCTGTAGCGCAGCGCGAAATCTGATTCAAGCGTAACGCGCGTGTACTCGGCCGCCGGCCACACGCGCACCGCCACCACCGTGGCGGCTTGCGCGGCATGGCGCGCCGTGAAGCTCAGCACCAGCGCGCCCAGGCCTTGCAAGGCCAGGCGGCGTGAGGGTCGGTGAGGCGCCGTCATGCGCGCTGCAGGGCCAAGCCACGTTCACTGTGGGCCTGCAGCGCCACGTCGCGCCAGCGCTCGTCGCGCGCGTGCAGGTGCAGCGCCAGGTCGGGCGGGGGCAGCACCGCCGCGGCCTTTTCAGGCCACTCGGCCAGCTTCAGGCCGGGGGCGGCAAAGACATCGCGAAAACCCGCGTCATGCCACTCGCGCGCGTCGTTGAAGCGGTAGAAGTCAAAGTGCGAGATCAGCAAACCGGGCAGTTCATAGGACTCGAGCACCGCATACGTCGGGCTCTTCACGCGCCCGGCCACGCCCAGGGCATGCAGCAGGTGGCGCACGAAGGTGGTCTTGCCTGCGCCCAACTCACCGTGCAGCGTGATGAAGGCGTTGTGCAGCTCAGGGTGGCGTGCCAGTCGGGTGGCGCAGGCTGCGCAGGCCGCCTCATCAGGCCAAGACAGATGTTGGGTTTCTAGAATCGGCAAATGCGCGAGCGTCATTCAATCGAACCGCAGGCGCTGTGGCAGCGCGTGCAGCAATGGGCACGGGAGTTGGGATTCTCCCAGATCACCGTGGCCAGCATCGACTTGCAAAGCGCTGAAGCCGGCCTGGCGCAATGGCTGGCCGCGGGCTTTCACGGCAGCATGGCCTACATGTCGCGGCACGGCAGCAAGCGCGCGCGCCCGGCCGAACTGGTGCCGGGCACGGTGAGCGTGATCAGCGCGCGCATGGACTACCTGCCGCGCGCCGCGCCGCCAGATTGGGTGGCCCGGCAGTGGCAGCGCCAGGCCGCGCCGGCGCAGGCCGTGGTGTCCGTGTATGCGCAGGGGCGCGACTATCACAAGCTGTTGCGTGCGCGCCTGCAAGACTTGAGCGAACGCATCGCCGCCGAGGTGGGGCCATTCGGCCACCGCGTGTTCACCGATTCCGCGCCGGTGCTCGAAGTGGAACTGGCCAGCCGCAGCGGCCTGGCTTGGCGTGGCAAGCACACCCTGGCGCTGCACCGCGAGGCGGGTTCGATGTTCTTCCTGGGTGAGCTGTTCACCGACATCGCCTTCGCGCCCACGCCGCCCACCAGTGCCCACTGCGGCCAGTGCAGTGCCTGCATCACGGCCTGCCCCACGCAGGCCATCGTGGCGCCATACCGGCTCGATGCGCGGCGCTGCATTTCCGACCTGACGATCGAACATGTTGGCCCGATCGCTTTGGAACTGCGCCCGCTCATCGGCAACCGCATTTACGGTTGTGACGATTGCCAACTCGCCTGCCCTTGGAACAAGTTTGCGCAGCGCTCGCCGCTGCGCGACTTCGACCCGCGCCACGGTTTGGACGGCGCCACGCTGCTGGAGTTGTGGGCCTGGAGCGAGGCCGAATTCATGCAGCGCACCGAAGGCAGCGCCATCCGCCGCATCGGCTGGCAGCGCTGGCGGCGCAACCTGGCGGTGGCACTGGGAAATGCCTTACGAGCTTCGCCTGATGATGCCTTGCGCACCAAACTGCTGCATGCACTGGACACCGATGAATTGGTGCGCGAACACATCGCCTGGGCCCTGGCACAAGCCCCGGCGTGACACCGCGGCTTGAGACCCCGGTCTGACACTCTTTTGGGGGAGCGAACCCCCAAACTTGCAGCTGCGTGTGTCGTCAAACCAATTGATGCACAGGCGCGGCGGTGTTCCTACACTTTGCCCGCAGGCCAGCACGTTGTTTGGCCTGATGCGAGCCCAGCCGGCAGCACTGGCGGGGGCTCATTGGTGAAGCGAGCTTGGGCCTTGCGGCCCATCTAGGAGCAGATCATGGCAACGAGAAAGTCTCAATCAGAATTCCAGTCCCCAGGCAATGCACCGGCGCCAGGCAGCGAAACCAGCTCCAACGCCGGGTATGAAGCGCCCGGCGGCGACGACGCGATGTCCGCCGAAGCCGGCGACGCGCAACTCGACACCTTCTTGGC
>JANMYI010000164.1:0-4820 GCA_031381955.1 Burkholderiales bacterium | reverse complement strand
GGCAATCAGCAGCTTGGGCTCGCAGGCCAGGGCCATGGCGATCATCACGCGCTGTTGCTGGCCGCCTGAAAGCTCGTGCGGGTAGGCATTGAGCCGGCGCTTGGGCTCGGGCATGCCCACTTCCACCAACAGGGCTTCGGCGCGCACCATGGCCGCGCGCGGGCTCAAGGCCAAGTGGCGGATGAGCGGCTCGCACACCTGGTGGCCGACCGTGAACACCGGGCTCAGCGAGGTCATGGGGTCTTGAAAGACGCAGGCGATTTCCTTGCCGCGCAGGGCGCGCAAATCGTCGCCACTGGCTTGCAGCAGGTCGCGGCCCTGGTAGAGCACGCGGCCTGCGCGCTGCGCGTTTTCAGGCAGCAGGTTAACGATCGACATCGCTGTCACGCTCTTGCCTGAACCCGATTCGCCTACCAAGGCCACCGTGGCGTTTTCGGGGATGTCGAAGCTGATGCCGGCATCAGCCCGGCCCACGGCTTGCGCCAGTTGCATCTGGCCATCGACGCGGCCCATGCGGAAGGCCACGCGCAGGTCTTGAATGCTCAGCAGCATGGTCATTGGAGCCCCCCGGCCGTGGCGTACCACGGCCGGCCCCCCGCGGGGGCGGCCGCTTGCTTGGGGCTGAGCCCGGACGCAGGCAGTCCCTGCGGACTGCCTGCCGCCTGACGAAGGCCAGCGGCCTGTGGCCGATGGCGGCCCGGCGCGGCGCGGCTCACTCCAACCCCCGCAACTTCGGGTCGAGTGCGTCGCGCCAAGCATCGGCCATGAGCGAAAACGCGGTCACGAACACCGCCATGAACAGCGTGGCTGCGGCAAGCTGCCACCAGTAGCCCAGGATCAATTCGCTTTGCGCCTCGGCCAGCATGGTGCCCCAGCTCACCTGGTCCACCGGCACGCCCAGGCCCAGGTACGACAGGATGACTTCGCTCTTGATGAAACCCACCACCAACAGGCTCATGCGCACCAGCACCACATGGCTCACATTGGGCAAGATGTGGCGGAACATTCTTGAGCTGGTTGATGCGCCGATGGCTTCAGCGGCGCGCACATATTCGCGGCTGCGGTGCTTCATGAATTCGGCCCGCACCTGGCGGTACAAACCCGTCCAGCCCACCAGCCCCAGGATGATGACTATTGTCCAGATGCCGCGCGGAATGACGGCGTCGGCCCGGTTCAACACCGCGGCCAACGTGAAGATGAGCAAGATGTCGGGGATCGACGTGAACACCGTGTACAACCATTCAAGAAAGTCACCCAACTTGCCGCCGAAGAAGCCCGACAGCGCGCCCAGCACCGTGCCCAGCAGCGTGGCCAGCAAGGCGGCCAGCACGCCCACGAAGACCGAAACCTGTGTGCCTTGAATGACCTTGGCCAGCACGTCGCGGCCCAGCCGGTCGGCGCCCAGTGGCAGGGTCTGCGCCTTCACCACTTCAGCGGTTTTCATCTTCGAGGCGCGCTCTTCCCATTCCTTGTAGCGCGGTGCCAGCGGGTCGATGTCGGTCAGGTCGGCATTCGGGCCCTTGGGCAATTCGATGGCGCCCAGTGCCTCGGGCGGGCGCGGCCCCAGGAAGGTGGGCGGCGCGCTGGGCACGCCGACCTCGCGCTGCCAGCCGCTGGCCACCACCTTGGTCAGCGACAGCGTGATCAGCACCAGAAACGCCAGCACGATGCACAACGCGGCCATGCCGACGCGGTCCTTTCTGTAACGCCGCCAGGCGGCATGCCAGACGCCCTCTGATCGCTCCGCCGTGCCGCTCATGGCCTGCGCCGTCATTTCAGCACCACCCGCGGGTCGACCATCTTGTAAAGAATATCGGTGCCCAGGTTGATGAACATGGTGAGCACGGCGATGTAGATGGTGACGGCCTGGATCACCGGGTAATCGCTTCGGTTAACCGCCAGCAGCACCTCGCGACCCAGGCCGGGGATGCTGAAGAACACCTCGATCAAAAACGAGCCCACGAAGATGCCCGGCAGCGCCAGGCCCACGTTGGTGAGGATCGGGATCATCGCGTTGCGCAGCACATGCTTGAGCAGCACGGTGCGTTCGAGCAGGCCCTTGGCACGCGCGGTGCGCACATAGTCCTGGCCGATCTCGTCGAGGAAGAAGCTGCGGTACAGCCGCATCTGCGGCGCCACGCCCACCATCACCGCCAGCATCACGGGCAGCGGCACATACGTTGTCAAATTCGTCAGCGTGGAGTCACTCCAACCTTGCACCGGGAACCAGCCGAGCTGGAAGCCGAAAACATATTGACCCACGATGATGTAGACCAGGAAGCTGATCGACAGCGCCACGGTGGTGATGACCATGATGGAACGGTCTGTGAGCGAGCCGCGCACGTAGGCCACGAACAAGGCAAAGGGAATGGCCAGCAGGGTGTCGAGCAGCAAGATGGGGATCATCACCGTCAGCGTGGCCGGCAGGCGGCTGGCAAACAGGCTGGCCACCGATTCATTCGTGGCCCAGCTCTTGCCCCAATCGAAGCTCAAGATCTGTTTGACGAAGATCCACAACTGCACATACCAGGGCTCGTTCAGGCCGAGCTGCTGGCGGATGGCATTCACCTGTTCTTGCGTGGCGTTCAGGCCGCCCAGAATTTCAGCCGGGTCGCCACCGAAGAACTTGAACAGCACGAACACCAGCAGCACCACACCGATCAGCGTGGGGATCATTTGCCAAAGCCGTCGTACCAGGTACGCCGCCATCGATGCTTGCCTTCGCGTGCTTAGGGTGCGGCGAGTTTATGGGCCGCACCCGCCACGCCAGCCCCGCGTTTGCCCTGCCGCGCCCGGCGCCGCAACGGGCAGAAAATCCCGCGCATGAACTTGCGTTTGCTGGCTGCATTGGCCACCAGTCTGGTGCTGGCGCTGCCGGCGTGGGCGCAGGGGAACGACAAGGCGGATTCACCCGCCGCCACCAAGGTGCTGCGCTACGCCTTCCGCGTCGCCGAGACCAGCTTCGACCCGGCGCAAATCACCGACCTGTATTCGCGCACCGTGGCCGCGGGCATCTTCGAAGGCTTGCTCGAATTCGAGTTCCTGGCCCGGCCGTACCGCCTGCGCGCGGCCACCGCGGTAGCGCTGCCCGAGATCAGCGCCGACCACACCACCTTCACCTTTCGCATCAAACCCGGCATCTACTTTGCCGACGACCCGGCCTTTGCCGGCAAGCCGCGCGAACTGGTGGCCGCTGACTATGTGTATTCGATCAAGCGCCACTACGACCCGCGCTGGAAGAGCGGCAGCCTGTACTTGCTGGAAAGCGCCAAGATCCTGGGCCTGAGCGAATGGCGCAAGGAGCTCGCCGCCGCGGGCAAGCCCTTTGTTTACGACCGCGAGGTCGAAGGCCTGCGCGCGCTGGACCGCTACACATTGCAGATCAGATTAGGCGAATCCGCCCCGCGCTTTCTTTACCAGTTGGCCGACGGCGCCTTCACCGGCGCCCTGGCGCGCGAGGTGGTGGAACATTACGGCGACAAGATCGGCGAGCACCCGGTGGGCACCGGGCCGTACAAGCTGGCGCAGTGGAAGCGCAGTTCGCGCATCGTGCTGGCGCGCAACCCGACCTATCGCGAAGTGGTCTACGACGAAGCGGCCCCGGCTGATAACCCCGGCTTGCAGCGGACAGCGGCGCGCTTCAAGGGCCGACGCTTGCCGATGGTCGATGAAGTGCACATCGCCATCATCGAAGAAGAACAACCGCGCTGGCTGGCCTACCTGAACGAGGAGCACGACCTGGTTGAAAACGTGCCGGCCGAATTCGCCAACATCGCCTTCCCCAACAACCGCCTGGCGCCCAACCTGGCCAAACGCGGCATGCACATGGAGCGCTATGCACGCGCCGACGTGGCGTATTCCTACTTCGCCATGGAGCACCCGGTGGTGGGCGGCTACACGCCCGAGAAGGTGGCGCTGCGCCGCGCCATTTCGCTGGCAGTGGACGTGGAGCGCGAACTGCGCCTGGTGCGGCGCAACCAGGCGCTGCCGGCGCAGTCGAGCATTGCCCCGGGCACCTGGGGTTACGACGCCGCGTTCAAGAGCGAGATGAGCGAATACAGCTTGGCGCGCGCGCGTGCGCTGCTCGACCTGTATGGCTATGTCGACAAAGACGGCGACGGCTGGCGCGAGCAGCCCAACGGCGAGCCGCTGGTGCTGGAATACGCCGACTCGCCCGACCAGCTTTCGCGCAAACTGAGTGAGCTGTGGCAGAAGAACATGGATGCACTGGGCCTGCGCATCGTCTTCAAAGTGGCCAAGTGGCCTGAACAGTTAAAGGCCTCTCGCGCCGGCAAGCTCATGATGTGGGGCGTGTCGTGGAGCGCCACCCAGCCCGACGCCGACACCTTCCTGGCCATGGGCTACGGCCCCAACAAGGGCCAGGCCAACCATGCGCGCTTCGACCTGCCGGCGTTCAATGCGTTGTACGAGAAGCAGCGCGTGCTGCCTGACGGCCCGCAGCGCCAGGCCATGATCGACGAAGCCAAGAAGTTGATGATCGCCTACATGCCCTACAAGACCCACGTCCACCGCGTCTGGACTGACCTGGCCTACCCCTGGGTGCTGGGCTACCACCGCAACCTGTTTGTGCGCGACTTCTGGAAGTACGTCGACATCGACACGGCCGAGCTGCAGCGCCGCAAAGGGGCGGCGCAGTGAAGCGCCGCGAGACTCTGGCGTTCGGGGCTGCGGTAGGTGCCACGCTGGCTTTACCCAGCCTGGCAGTGCAGGCTGCACCATCGGTCGATGGTCGGGCTGCCCCCGGCCAGCGCGTGCTGAAGTACGCCTTCTTGGTTGCCGAAAGCAGCTTCGACCCGGCG
>JANMYI010000110.1:0-8083 GCA_031381955.1 Burkholderiales bacterium | reverse complement strand
ACCAAGACCTGGAGCCGCGAACTCGGCCCCAAGGGCCTGCGCGTGAACGCCGTGGCGCCGGGCTTCGTGGCCACGCCGATCCTCGAAGGCTTGCCCGAGAAGCTGATGCAAAAGGTGATCAATCAAGTGCCGTTGCACCGCCTGGGCCGGCCCGAGGAAATCGCCAACGCCTACGCCTTCCTGGCCAGCGACGAGGCCAGCTACATCAACGGCGCGGTGCTCGAAGTCTCGGGCGGCATGTCGGTCTGAGCGCACGGCTCACTGGGCCGCAGCCGCGGCTCAAGTCGGCCCGCGGCCTGCCCGATAAGGCAGGCTCCTGTTGCCGATCTCGCTGCCGCCATGACACCTTGCAAACCCTGGATCGGCCTGCTGCTGTGCGGCGCCTTGTGGGCCCAGGGCGCCGGCGCCCAATCGGGCACGGGGCTCATGCTGCCCACGCTGGCCGCCCCGAGCATGCAGACCGGCGCACCCGGCGCACCTGGCAGCTGGCACACCGTGCAACGTTCCGGAAGGTGGGAACTCCAGGTCGATACCGGCTCGGTCATCGTGCAAGACGGCATGTTGATCTACCGCGTGCGCGATACCGCGCCGTCTTCCGCCACTGACGGCCCAAGCTGGGCCGCCGTGCGCTGCGCCACGCGCGAGCGTGCCGACGTCTACAACCCGCGCGTCATGCGCACGCCGTTCAATGCGCGCGAGGTGCTCGCCGCAAGCCAGCACTGGCAGCCGGTGGCCGCCGGCAGCGCTGCCGCAGCCGAACTGGAACACCTGTGCCGCGATGTCGTGGCACCACCCAACTGGACAGCCCAGGAGCGCGAGGCGCTGATCGCCGCGTGGGACCACACCGCCGGCAACGACGCCTACGTGCTGCGCCTGGCCCATTTCAACGCCGCTGACGCGGCGCGCCGCGCCAGCTTGATGAAGTGGCCCGACGCCAAGCGCATCGGCGCACAAGAGCTGCGCCTGCTCCGCGCCAACGGCGGCCTGGTCGATTTGCCCGTGGCCCTGCGCGTGGCGGTGGTGAATTTGTACGAGGAGGCCCAGCGCAGCCCCGTCGTCGCGTGGCGCGATGCCGCCGGGCGCGAGCAGTGGAGCCTGATCGAACTCGTTTCGCGCAGCAAGTTGCAGCCGCCGCGCGACGCGCTTGACTTCGAGCGCCAGGCGCAGCGCTGGCTGGCCGAAGGCCTGCTACCGCCGCCGGCCGAGCTGCTGACTGACGCCACGCACCGCGCCCGCGCCGCCCACTGGCGCGTGCGCAGCGTGGCCGACTTGGCGGCCTTGGGCCCGGAGCTGTCGCCCAGCGTTCGCTTCGGCAACCTGGGCACGCCGTTGCTGCGTGCGCTGCTGCGCGATGATCTCGACATGGCCCGTGCCCTCTTGGCGCGCGGCGCCGATGCCAATGCCTGCGGCGTAGTGGGTTGCGCGCTGCACCTGGCCTTCAAGAAAGACAGCCCGGCGCGCACGGCGGCCTGGTTCGAATTGCTGCTGGGCGCAGGCGCCCAGGCCGACCAGTTCGACGCGGCCTTCATGGGATCAGAGTCAACGGTCTTGCAAACGGCTGCCTTCCACGGCGCACGGCCAGCGCTGGAGCGGCTGCTCAAGGCCGGCGCCCACCCCGACGGCCGGCCGGGCGTGAAGGTGACGCCGCTTGAAGGCGCGCTGGCGGCAGGCCGGCGCGACGTGGCCGAGTGGTTGATCCAGCAGGGGGCCAGCGTGCTGCCGCACTTTGACCGCAGCGCCGGCTTCATCGGCCATGGCAACGCCTGGCTGGCCAGCAGCGAGCACCCGCCGTTGCGCGCCTGGATCACCCAGGCCATGCTCGACGCCGCGCAGCGCGACCCGCGCTGGGCGTATGACGCGCACATCGAGCAAGATGGCAAGCGCTGGCCGCTGGCCGATGGCGCCAGCGTCACGCTGCGCGCCGCGCCGTTCAAACTGGTGGCGCGGCTGGCGCAGGAAAACGCGGGCGGCCTGACCGTGGCGACCTCGTTTGCGCCGGGCTTTGCGGCCGAGGTCAAGGCCGGCGAGCGGCGCAACGGCGTGTTGCGCACGATGATGTCCAGCGCGCTGGCGCCGGTGCCCGAGGCGGGCTCGTACGAGCTGTTGGCCTACGACGCCAAGCCGGCCGCGGCGCGCGACAGTGACGTCTGGGGCGGCCACATGGTCTTGTCGACGGATGCCAGCGTGCGCGCCGACTTTCACGAGCGGCGCCGCGAGCGCAGCGAGTTCGTGCGCGAGGTGCGGGCCATTGCGCCTGCTTCCGAGCAGGGCACGGCGCCGCCTGCCCTGCCGCTGGCCACGCTGAAGGGCCGCGACCTGGCCATGGTGCTGGGCACCGCGCTGGTGCTCGACCCCATGGAGTGGGCGCCGCTGGTGAACCTGCGCACGGTGACCTTGCGCTTTCGATAGCAAACTTGGGTGTGCACAGGACGGCCGACTTCTCGGCCGATATTCGGCGATGGCCGCCATGAACCCATGCGCGACAATCCCGGCCGATGTATGCCCTGTATGAAGAAGCCGGCAAGTTCCACGCCGCGCGCGTGATGTCCGAGGCCGAGAGCTCCCTGCAACTGGAGATGGATTCGGGCAAGCGCGTCAAGGTCAAGGCCAGCAGCGTGATGCTGCGCTTCGAAACGCCCGCCCCCGCCGCGCTGATCAGCCAGGCGCAGGCGTTGGCGCAGGAAATCGACCTCGACCTGGCTTGGGAATTCGCGCCCGAAGGTGAGTTCGGTTTTGCCGACCTGGCGCGCGACTACTTCAGCGCCAGTGCCGGTGTCGAGCGCCAGGCTGCGGCGCTGTTCCGCCTGTTCGAAGCGCCGCACTACTTTCGCCGCCTGGGCCGCGGTCAATTCAAGAAAGCGCCGGAAGAAACGGTGAAGGCCGCGCTGCTGGGCATCGAGCGCAAGGCGGCGGTGGCGGCGCAGATTGACACCTGGGCCCAGGCCCTGGCGGCGGGCGAGTGCCCGGCACCGGTGCGCGAGCAGCTCTACCGCATCTTGTTCAAACCCGACAAGAACGCGCCCGAATACAAGGCCGTGGTCGAAGCCACACGCCGTGCCAAGCAAGCGCCGCTCGATTTGCTCAAGTCTGCCGGCGCCATCGACAGCCCGTACCAGTTCCACTGGCGGCGCTTCCTGTTCGAGGTCTTTGCCAAAGGCACGGCCGTCCCGGCGCTGGCCGCGCCGCGCATCACCGAAAACTTGCCGCTTTCAAGCGCGCAGGCGTTTTCCATCGACGACTCGGCCACCACCGAGATCGACGACGCCTTGTCGGTGCAGCGCCTGGGCAGCGGCACGGTGGTGTTCGGCATCCACATTGCCGCGCCGGGCCTGGCGCTGGCGCCCGACAGCACGCTGGACAAGGCGGCGCGCGAGCGGCTGTCTACCGTGTACATGCCGGGCTGGAAAATCACCATGCTGCCCGACGACGTGGTGCAGGCCTACACGCTGACCGAAGGGCGTGAATGCGCGGCGGTGAGCTTGTATGTGACGCTCGATGAAGCAACGTTTGAGATACGCCACAGCGAAACGAAGATCGAGCGCGTGGCCATTGCCGCCAACCTGCGCCACGACAAGCTCGATACCGTGATCACCGAGGCCAGCCTGAGCGGTGAAGCGCCGGCCGACTACCCCTTCGCCAAGGAGCTGGCCTTCGCTTTCGCCCTGGCGCGCAAGCTCAAGGCGGCGCGCGAAGTGGTGCGCGGCAAGCCCGAGTTGTTCAACCGCCCGGACTATAACTTTCGGCTTGATGGGAATAACGACGAGCCCGACGGCAGCGAGCGCGTGAGCATCACCACCCGCGCCCGCGGCACGGCGCTTGATTTGATCGTGGCCGAGGCCATGATCCTGGCCAACAGCACCTGGGGCGCGCTGCTGCACGAGTGCGGCGTGCCCGGCATCTACCGCAGCCAGGCCAGCCTGGCCCCGGGCGTGAAGGTGCGCATGGGCGTGCGCCCGGCGCCGCATGCCGGCATGGGCGTGGCGCAGTACACCTGGGCCACCTCGCCGTTGCGCCGCTATGTCGATTTGGTGAACCAGTGGCAGATCATTGCCTGCGCGCGCCATGGCCGCACGGCCGCTTTGGCCGCACCGTTCAAGCCCAAGGACGCGGCGTTGTTCTCGGTCATTTCGGCCTTCGAAGCCGCCTACGCCACCTACGCCGATTTCCAGCGTGGCATGGAGCGCTATTGGGCGCTGCGCTGGTTGCAGCAGAACGAAGTCAGCGAGTTGCTGGCCAGCACGATGAAAGACGGCCTGGTGCGCGCCGATGAGCTGCCGTTGGTGTTCAAGGCGCTGGGCAGCGAAAGCCTGCCCCGCGGCACCCATGTGCGCGTGCGCATCACGCAGATCGACTTGCTCACGCTGGACCTGCACGCCAACCTGGCCGAGGCGCTGACGGCCGCGGCCGGCGCCAACACCACGGAGGGCGATGAGGCCGCGGCCGAAGACGATGGCGAGCCGGCTGGCGCGTTGACGCTGGCGATCGAGACCAGCCCAGACACCGGCCCAGAGACCAGCCCGCCACCCGGCAACCCCGCGCCGGGCAGCGCGCCGTGAGGCACTGAAAGGCCAGCATGAGCCCGCCCGGCCGCCCGAAGGGCGAATCCCTGAATGCGAAGCATGAAGGTACCCCAATGAGCGTTTGGCGCCGGCTCACCGTCCTGCACTGGGCCCTGTTGTTTTCAGTCGGCGTGCATGCCGCGTTGCTGACACTGCGCGTGCTGGACCCGGTGCGCTTCAACCGCATCTTTGAAGACACGCCGCTTGAAGTGGTGCTGGTCAATGCGCGCACCAACGAAGCGCCCACGCAGGCCCAGGCCTTGGCGCAGGCCAACCTGGCTGGCGGGGGCGATGCCGACAAGGGCCGGGCCACGTCGCCATTGCCAAACTCCGCGCAGATCGAAATGGGCGACTCGGCCGACACGGCGCGTGCGCACATCGCGCAGCTGCAACAGCAGCAACAGCAGCTGCTGGCGCACATGCGCCGCGAACTGGCCTTGCTGCCGCCGCCCGACCCGGCGCGCGAAGCCGTCACCGCCAAGGAGCAGGAACAAGAGGAACGCCGGCGCCAGTTGCTGCGCATGCTCGCGGCGATTGAAAAGCGGGTGAACGAAGAAAACGCCCGGCCGCGCAAGCGCTACATCGCGCCGTCAACACGCGAAGCGACCTATGCGCTTTACTACGACTTGTTGCGGCGCAAGATCGAAGACCGCGGCACGCGCGACTTCCCCGAGCATGCCGGCAAGCGCCTGTATGGTGAATTGGTCATGAACCTCACCGTCGACGCCGCGGGGCGCCTGGTGGACACCGACATCGTGCACAGCTCGAAGAACAAGGCCCTGGACACGCGGGCCGTGGCCATCGTTCGCGCCGCCGGCCCGTTCGGCGACTTCAGCCCCGCCATGCGCGCCGAGGCTGATCAGATCGTCATCACCTCGCGCTTCCGCTTCACCCGCGACGACGGTTTGGAAACCACCCTGCACGGGCCGGCCGGCAGGTGACGGCATTGCGTGCCGGGGCGCTGCGCCTGCTGGCCTTGCTGGGCCTGTGCCTGTTGGCGCTGCAACTGGCGTTGGGCTTTCGCGTGCTGACCATGCGCTGGGTCAACCCGGCCTCCACCACGTTCCAGCGCAGCGAGGCGCTGCGCTTGGTGCGCACGGCGGCGCAGCCGGCATGGAGCCAGGAGTGGGTGCCGTATGCCAGCGTGTCAGACCACCTCAAGCGCGCCGTGGTGGCCAGCGAAGATGCCGGTTTCACCGAACACCCTGGCGTTGAATGGGACGCCATCGAAAAAGCCTGGAGCCGCAACCAGCGCAGCCAGGCCAAGCCGGCCAGGCCCGGGCGGCCGCCCAAGCTGGTGGGCGGCTCAACCATCAGCCAGCAATTGGCCAAGAACCTGTTCCTGTCCGGCGAGCGCACTGCCTTGCGCAAGGGTCAGGAGGTGCTGGTCACGCTGATGCTTGAGGCCTTGCTGCCCAAGCAGCGCATTCTGGAGATCTACCTCAACCACGTGGAGTGGGGTGAAGGCCTGTTCGGCGCGCAAGCTGCCGCGCGCTTTTACTTCAAGAAAGACGCCGCGCGCCTGGGCCGCGACGAGGCGGCGCGCCTGGCGGTGATGCTGCCCGCGCCGAAGTACTTTGAACGCCACCCCGCATCGCCCTACCTGATGCAGCGCGCCGCCACGGTGGCCGCGCGCATGGCCGCGGTCGAGTTGCCGTGAACACGGTTACATAGAATCCAAATCATGACCCACACCGCGACCGAAGAAGTGGCCGCCGCCGCGGCCCGCCTGGTGGTGGAAGAAGGCCAGGAATATGGTGAGGCCAAGCGCCGCGCCGCGCGCAGCCTGGGCCGCCACGGCGCGCGCCTGGCGCTGCCCAGTGACGAACAGCTCGAAGACGAAATCCGCAACCAGCTGGCGCTGTTTCATGCTGACACCCAACCCGACGAGCTGCGCACGCTGCGCCGCCTGGCCTTGCCCTGGCTGGAGCGGCTGGCCGAGTTCCGGCCGCACTTGGGCGGGGCGGTGTGGCGCGGCACGGCCACGAGCATGTCATCGATCCGCATCGATCTGTATTGCGACGATTCGAAGAGTGCCGAGATCGCCTTGCTGAACCTGGGCGTGGCGTTTGACGTGGCCACCCAAACCCGCCCCGGCCAGCCGCCGCTGGACGTGTTGACCACCGCGGTGCCCTGCCCTGCCTTCAACGAACTGGTCACCATTCACCTGCTCGTGCGCGACCGCGACGAACAACGCGGGGCATTGAAGCCCGACGCGCGCGGCCGCAGTTGGCGCGGCGACGCCGCGGCGTTGCGCGCCATGCTGGCCGCGCCGCAGGCGGCCGCATGTTGAAGCGCCGCACCAGCTTGGTGGGGGGCGTGGCCGGTGCCGCGGCGCTGGCTGGCGTGGGCGCCTGGTGGTGGCAAGCCAGCCGGCAGCCACAGCCTATTGACGCCACGTTTTGGCAACTCAAGCTGCCCCGCCCCGATGGCGGCGAACTCAGCATGGCCAGCCTGCGCGGCCACCCGTTGATCATCAATTTCTGGGCCACTTGGTGCGCGCCGTGCATCAAGGAGCTGCCGGACCTTGACGCTTTCGCCCTCGCTCACCGTGTCCAGGGTTGGCGGGTGGTGGGTCTGGCGGTGGACAAGCCCGAGGCGGTGGCCCAATTTTTGCGGCGCACGCCGTTGTCCATAGAGATTGGCATCGCCGGGTTTGATGGCACCGAACTGGCACAGCGACTCGGCAACCCACGTGCGGTGCTGCCTTTCACGCTGATGGTGGACGGGCAGGGGCGCGTGCGCCAACACAAGTTGGGCGCCACGACACTGGCTGAACTGCAAGGCTGGGCCGCAGCCTTGTAATGCGCCTCGTTGTTGGCAATTGCGCGCAAAGCCGCGTTGCGGGCCGAAGCCTGCTTGCAACAGCGTACAGTTCGCGGCCTTGAGCAAACGCTGACTTGCTTGAACAGGTCTGTGCCAGCAGACGTGGCAATGATCCATCAAAGCAACTTCGCGGCAATTGCTCGCTGATGGTGCTGATTTGAAGGCAACAACCTGCCCAGCTCAAGTGTGGCCGGCGGCTAACAAGAACGAGGACAGAAATGGACCTGCGCAAGCTGAAGACTTTGGTCGACCTGGTTTCCGAGTCGAATATCTCAGAGCTAGAAATCACGGAAGCGGAAGGCAAGGTGCGTATCGTGAAGGCCGCCGTGATGCCAGCCATGGCCATGCCGTCGGCGATGCCTACCCAGCAGTCAGGGCAGGCCGCATTGCCTGCTGTCGCCGCCGCTGACGCTGCCTCTGCGGCCTTGGCCCAAGCGCAAGCCGAGCCCAGTGGTCATGTCGTGAAGTCGCCCATGGTGGGCACGTTCTACCGCGCATCCAGTCCCGGCGCCAAGCCGCTGGCGGAACCGGGCCAGGCCATCAAGGCGGGCGAGCCGGTGTGCATCATCGAAGCCATGAAGATCATGAACGAGATCGAGTGCGACCACACCGGCACGGTGACCAAGGTGCTGTGCGAGAACGGCCAGCCCGTCGAATTTGGCCAGCCGCTGTTCGTCATTGAATAGGTGGCGCCCGTG
>JANMYI010000056.1:0-1933 GCA_031381955.1 Burkholderiales bacterium | reverse complement strand
CCTACCCGGCCGCCCTGCAGCGCGGCCGGGTAGGTGCAATCCCTCCAACTCGCCATTCGATCAGATCAAGATCAAGTCCGACACCTCACCAGCGCATAGACGCGGTTCCTGACCAGCGTTCACACCGTGAGTAATCTCAATCGTTTTTTCGGCGCCGGGTCGCGCGGCCTTCACAGGCCGCGCGTGGTAGGCGTCCACCAAACCCATCCTGGGGTTCTTCGGCGCATCCTGAAGGATCGTGTCCACTTAACTTCATAGGTGGACACGATGGCAGGCGACAGGGTAAGCGGCGGCGCTACGGCAGCGCACTTCAAGACCCAGGTAGTGACCCAAAGCGGCGTGCACAGCGCATCAGTGGCCAAGGTGGCGATGTCACACGGCATCAATGCCGACGTTGTCCATCGACGGTGCCAGTTGGCTCGCCAGACGCAGCGTCCGGATCAAGCGTTGCGAACCAGTTTGTGCCTATGACCATGGCGGCTGCCAGGGCGTTGCCTGCTGGCGCAGACGACCGCGTCGAACTGTGCCGTGACGCCAAGGCCGTGCCGATCACCTGGCCGGTGGCCGGCGCGGATCAATGCGCGGCGTGCCTGCGCGAGCTGCTGCGCTGAAGGTGCACCATGATCAGAATCGAAGCCGTGTGGCCGGGCGTTGAAGCGCTGGACATGCGCGTGGGCACCGAGACGGATGAGACGACGTGACGCTATATTCCACTGGTGGGAGCACGCGAGAGAGACCTTCAAAGTCCGCGCATACATTGAGCGACGCCAACAACACCGTCGCGCAACAGATGGACTAAATATGGCCAAGTCGTATTCAAAGATTCAGAAAATGATCGCCAAGCTGCAAGCTGAGGCGGTGCCTGCAAGGGCCAGAGAAATCACCGCCGTGATCGAGCGCATCAGGGTGGCCGTTGGCCACTACGGCCTGACCGCAGACGATATTTTTGGCAAGACCCGCGCCAATCCTGCTGCGCCCACTCAGCCTGAGACGGGGCGCGCCGCGAAGCGCAAGGCTCCCAAGGCCAAGGTGAAGGCCAAATCTGCCAAATCTGCGAAATCTGCCAAAGCAGCCAAGCCTGCCAATCCGCCAAAGTATGGCGACAGCGCAGGGCACACCTGGACCGGCAATGGGCAACGCCCGGGCTGGTTCAAGGAAGCTCTTGCCAATGGCAAGACGGCGGACGATCTCTTGATCAACCCCTGAGCGGGGCTGACCTGGCCACCACGGCTCGCGCAGCGCTTGTTCGGCAGTGGCCAGCATCAGACACAAGGTCATGGGCGTGCCAGGCGACTCGATGAAACCGCGCGAGCCGTAGAAACGCCGGGCCTGTTCCGGCATGGCTTGCACCAGCAGCGCGGTGACGCCGGCGATGTCGCCGGCCTGAATCGCGCGCCGGATGGCGTCGTTGAGCAGCGCCGTGCCGATACCCTCTTGGTGATTGTCTTCATGGATTGCCAGGCGGCCGAGGACCAGCACCGGAACCGGGCCGGGCCGTTTGCGCTTCACGGTAGGCGGCGCCTCGGCGTGGCCGGTGGCGCCGGCAGCCAGGCAGTACCAGTGCTGCGACCCGGCGCGGCGTTTCAGCCAGTCGTCCAGCAAGGGCTCGCCGCTGTCGAAGCCGGCCAACGGGTGATGGGCGGCCAGCGGCTGCGGCGCCGAAAGCATGGGCGCCGCCACTTCACCCGCTGGCCGGTGGCTTTGCCCGTGGCTGCGGCCGTGTCCCATGGCGCGCGGGCCTTGAGGGTGCGACGCAGGCGGCTTGTCGAGCATGGCCTGGAATGCAGCAAAACGCTTCGCGTCGAGCGCGAAACAGGTCTTGGTCGAGCAGCATCCTGAAGGACTGGCTCGGCGTGCTGCAAGCCATTACCCCGCAAAATTCAATTTCACGGGGTAAGCTCAGCGCTGTGCAATCGACCGCCCAATCCATCAG
>JANMYI010000047.1:0-8218 GCA_031381955.1 Burkholderiales bacterium | reverse complement strand
GCCAAGAGCGGCGACGTCGGGCCGCACAAGCCATGAAACGTGTCACTGCAGCCGACATCGAAGCCACGTTGCAAGCCGCATTGCAACCCGAAAGCCTGCGTGTTGAAGACGACAGCGCGCGCCACGCCGGCCATGCCGGGGCGCGCGAAGGCGGGCACTATAACGTGTTCATCACCAGCCGGCGTTTTGCCGGCATCGGCCTCGTGGCGCGGCACCGCCTCGTGTATGATGCTTTGCGCTCGTTGATGCCCCAAGGCATTCATGCGCTGGCCATCACAGCCCGCAGCGGCGACGAGCCCTCCCAGGCCTGAAGAGCCCCCCGACCGGCCGCCCACAGTTCAGCTGTGCCTCGCGGCCGGTTTCACATCCCACTGCATAGGACACCCTGCCGTCATGTTGCATATACAACCCCGCGCCGCCCTAGCCACTCTGGCCACCTTGGCCGTTTGCCTGGCCACAACCTTCATGCCCCTGGGCGCCACGGCGCAGAACATCGCCATCGTCAACGGCAAACCCGTGCCCAAGGCGCGGCTGGACATGCTGTTGACTCAGGCCAAGCAGCAGGCCCAGCGTTCGGGCCAGCAGGTGGGTCCCGAAATCGAAGGCCGGGCGCGTGAAGAAGTGGTGATGCGCGAAATCTTCGCGCAAGAAGCCGAGAAGCAAGGCGTGGCCAAGTCGGTCGCCTATCGCAATCAGATGGAGCTGGCCCGCCAGAGCATCCTGATCCGCGAGCTGTTTGAAGACTACCGCGCCAAGAACCCGGTGAGCGACGCCGAGGCCAAGGCCGAGTACGACAAGTTCAAGGCGCAGGCCACCGGCACCGAGTACCGCGCCCGCCACATCTTGGTCGACAAGGAAGAAGAAGCCACGGCCCTGGTCGCGCAACTCAAGGCCGGCGGCAATTTCGAAGAACTGGCCAAGAAGAATTCGAAGGACACCGGCTCGGGCGCCAATGGCGGCGACCTCGACTTCGCCAAGGTAGACGCCTACGTGCCCGAATTCAGCCAGGCCATGGCCAAGCTGAAGAAGGGCGAGATGACCGACAAGCCGGTGAAGACGCAATTCGGCTTTCACATCATCAAGCTCGAAGACACGCGCGAAGCACAGTTCCCGGCGTTTGACGACGTGAAGGGCCAGCTCAAGCAGCGCCTGGAACAAACCAAGCTGCAGACCTATCAAGAAACACTGCGCAAGGCGGCCAAGACCGACTACAAGTTCGCTGGGCCGCAGTAACCCGCCCGTACCGGCCATGCCCACTACGCGCCGCTTGCGGCGCGTTTTTCATGGTCAAACCGCTGGCGTGATCCGCCCGCTGGAGCCTGCGCCGCGCAGAAGTCGTGCCGCCGGTGACGCGCCGGCCAGGCGGGTGGCGCGCACGGCGTCGCGCGCAGGCAAGTTGGTGCGCGGCAAAATAGCGTTTGCCTCGACCCAGCACTTGCGCGGAGTGACATCATGAAGAAGCTGTTTCTGACCCTCGCCTGGTTCGCGTCGTTGCTCGGCGCGGCCGCAGCCCAGGACCGCGTTGCGCGGGTAGGCGTTCTCAGCTGGCAAGACGCCGGCGCGTACCACCTGGCGACATCAAGCGCCTTCGTGGACGGCCTGCGTTCGGAGGGCTTCATCGAAGGCCAGAACCTGTTGCTGCTGCGCCGCTCGGCATCGAACGACCCTGACAAATTCAAGCCGCTCGCGCGTGAACTCGCCGCAGCCAAGGTCGACGTCTTCTTCGCCCCGGCAACGCCGATGGCCGGTGCGGCTTGGGCGGCGTCGAGGAACACGCCCATCGTCATCGCCACGGTGCTCGACCCCGTCGCCCTGAAGTTCATCGACTCGCTGGCGCGGCCAGGAACGCGCGTCACCGGAGTGACGACGATGAACGACGAGCTCACGCTCAAGCGGCTGCAGTTGCTGGCGGAAATGGTGCCGGGCCTGAAGCGCGTCGGCGTGGTCATCGACACGGCCATGTTCAACGCCTGCAAGCAGGAGATCGAACACACCGAGAAGGCGGCCAAGCGGCTCGGGCTGACGCTGATCATGGTTCACGTCGACCAGCCCAGCGGCCTGGACGCGGCTTTCCGCAAACTCGTCGAAGCCAAGGTTCAGGCGGTCACCGGCACGCTGCTGTCAACCCGCAATGACCTCGAGACCGAGCAGGCGCAGGCGGCGCTGCGGCACCAATTGCCATCGATGTTCGAACTCGAGGCGGCGGTGCAGCATGGCGGGTTGATGAGCTATGGCCCGGACTTCCCCGCCATCTTCCGCCGCGCCGGCCAGTACACCGGCAAGATCCTGAAAGGCGGCCAGCCGGCCGAAATGGCGGTCGAGCAGCCGCGCGAGTTCCAGCTCGTGCTCAACATGAAGACGGCGCGCGCCCTGGGCCTGACGGTGCCGCAGGCGATTCGGCTGCGGGCCGACAAGATCATCGAATAACAGCAGCGCGGGCGATGCTGGGTGAGGCCGAAAAAAGCCTGGCGCCAGGCCCGACTCGGCACCGGCAAGGCGCCTCGTTCAGGCCGCCGTTGAGTGCTCTTCCACCAGCACCCCGGCTTCAATGCGCAACTGGCGCTGGCAACGCGCGGCAATGGCGCTGTCATGCGTCACCAGCACCAGCGTCGTGCCGGCCTCGCGGTTCATCTCGAACATCAGTTCCATCACGGCCGCGCCGGTGGCGAAGTCGAGGCTGCCGGTGGGCTCATCGGCCAGCAGCACGGCGGGTTTGACCACGAAAGCGCGGGCCAAGGCCACGCGTTGCTGCTCGCCGCCGGACAGCACCCGCGGGTAGTGACCCAGGCGCTGGCTCAGGCCGACGCGGCCGAGCATTTCGCGCGCCGCCTCGCGCGCATCGCGCCGGCCCAGCAGTTCCAGCGGCAGCATCACGTTTTCCAGCGCGTTCAAGTTCGGCAGCAACTGAAAGCTCTGGAACACAAAGCCCACGTTGTGCGCCCGCACGGCCGCACGGGCATCTTCATCGAGCGTGAACAGGTCAACCCCGGCCAGGTGCACGCTGCCGGCGCTGGGCACATCCAGCCCAGCGATGATGCCCAGCAAGGTGCTCTTGCCCGAGCCCGATGCGCCCACGATGGCCACCGATTCGCGCGCGCGCAAGGCGAAGTGGATGTCATGCAGAATCGTCAGCGCGCCGGTGGCATCGACCACCTGCTTGCTCAGGCCTTGCACTTCGATGATCGCTTCCGCCGTCTCAGCTTCCGTCACATCTGTCATCACTCCCGCCCTCTTGCGTTCACGAGCCATCACCAGGCGCGCGTGCTTGCACTGTAGCCTTTGGCTGGCGCTGGGCGCACAGGCGCAGGCCAAGCCTGAGGTGATCTTGGTCGTGGGCGATAGCCTGTCGGCCGAGTACGGGCTGGCGCGCGGCAGCGGCTGGGTGGCGTTGCTCGACAAGCGCCTGCGCAGCGAGAAGTTAGGTGCCCAGGTCGTGAACGCCAGCATCAGTGGCGACACCACGTCGGGTGGGCGCTCGCGCCTGGCGGCACTGCTCAAGCAACATGCGCCCAAGGTGGTGGTGCTCGAACTCGGCGGCAACGACGCCCTGCGCGGCCTGCCGCTGGCCATGACCCAGGACAACCTGGCCAGCATGGTGCGCGCAGCCAAGGCCACCGGCGCCAAGGTGCTGGTGGCCGGCATGCAAATGCCGCCCAACTACGGCAAGCGCTATGGCGATGACTTCGCGGCGCTGTTCGCCACCACCGCGCAACGCGAAGGCGTGGCGTTGGTGCCGTTCTTGCTCAAGGGCGTGGCCGACGCGCCCAACGCCGAGGCCTGGTTCCAGGCAGACCGCATCCACCCCACCGCGGCGGCGCAGCCGCGCATGTTGGACAACGTCTGGCCGGTGCTGAAGCCGCTGCTGCGGCCCTGAGCGTCGAGCGCCGCGGCGACTACTGAAACTGCTGCCGGTCGCGCTGGTTTTGGCGCGACTCGGGCGGGCGGCGGCGGCCGTCGTCATCCCGTTGCTCGCGCGGCTCACGGGCCACGGGCTTGGTCGCTTCGGCCACCGGAGCCGGCTTGACCGGCACTTCCGTGCTGGCCACGACCGGTGCTCGCCCAGCCGCGTGCGGCGGGCGCTGTGGCCCCTGCACGGGCGGCGCTGGCGCCTGCACTGGCGTTGCGGACACGGCCACCGGCGCGCGCGGCGCAGGCATCACCACGGGCGCCTGCGGCACTGGGGCGGCCACCACGGCAGGCGCTCGCGCTGGCGGCATGTCGCGTCGCGGCTCTTGCTGGTTCGTTGGCTGATTCGCCGACGGCGCGGCCGGTGCGCCTGAACGCCAGCCTTCGCCACCCTGGCGGCGGTGCTCGGCGCCAGGGTTCGGCGCTGTGGGCTGCGGCACTGGTTGAAGGTTGGGCGGGGCCACAGGCTGCGCCGCAGGGGCCTGCGCTGCCTGCCCGCCGTGCGGCCGCTGCTGCCATGTCGCGTTGGGGGCCACGGCCCCCACTGCCGGCATGGCGGGTGCGGTATGCACGCTGGGCACCCCTTGCACGCCGGGGCTCGCCGAGCCGCGGTGCACCGGTTCAGGCAGGCGGCGGCGCTGGTCGTGCCCGGGGTTCAAGCGCTCCCAATAGCGCGGGCTATGGTGGTGGCCCGGCACATACGCATCGCGCGGGCCCAGCGGCACCCAGCCCGGCGCAGGCGCGTTGCCCACACGCACGTTGATGTGGGAATACGGCGTGCCGGCCCAACCCACCAGCGCCGGGGCATAGACCGGCCGGTGCACGCGCTGGCCGGGGGCCCAGTACCAGCGCGCATCGAGCCAGACCCAACGCCCATAGTGGAACGGCGCAAAGCCCCACGGTGCGTCGTCAACCCAGGTCCAGCCCCATGGAGCCACCCAGGCCCATTGCCCGAACCGGTACGGTGCCCAACCGGGCGCCACATTGGCCGGCAGCCACAGCGCACCGTACTCGGGGTTGTTTTGCCAGCGGCCGTGGCGGTCAAGGTCTTCGGCGCCGGTCATTTCGGGCGACACATAGCGCGCGTAGTCGCCGCGCTCATCGCGCTGGTCATCGCGCAACACGGCCTGGGCAAAGCTGTCGCTGTACGGCACGCTGAAGGCGAATTCGAGGTCGCGGCCCTGTTGCCACACATCGGCGCGCTGGCCGGCACGCAGGTTGAACTGCGTGCGCCCGCCGTCAAAGCGCAACTCGCCACGCCAGCTCGCGGCGCCGCTACCATTTTCAAGCCGGTCGACCCGGTACAGCCCGGCGCTGAGCGGCGCGAAGTGGCCTTCGCGCGTGAGCACCTCGGTTTCGAGCGCCACTTCGCGCGAGCGAATGCGCAGCGCCAGTTGACCGCCATGCAAGACCACCACGACGCGAGCGTCATCCAGGCGCTGTACTTCGACTTCAGTGCCGCTGCCCAGGTGCAGCGTGGTCGAGCCGATGTGGATGCGCGCGGCGGCACCGGCTTCGCTGGTGAGGCGGTCGCCGGCCGTCAGTGGGCGGTTGCGCTGGGCCGGTTGCCACTCGCGCCGTTCGCCGTCCCACATCCACACATTGCCTTGGGTCTGCGCCACACGGCCCACGCGGCCGGCGGGGTCGCCCGGTTCATTGGTGGCCCAGGCGGGTGATGCCATCATGGCGAGCAAGGCCGACAGGGTGAACACGCCGCACATCCCGATGGCCCAGCCCATGATGCGATGGAGCTTCTGGTTCATACCGTCTCCATGGCACGGCAGCATGCCGCGCAACTGTGCGTGCCAACGCGCCAGCGGCGCGCGGCGCTGACGTGAAGACATGTAAAGGAAGGCCCGGCTTGACCCCTGAACGGCGCGCCGCGAGCATCGCAGCCACCCCTGCACAAAGGCCCCACCATGCCCGCCTTCACCACGCTGCTGTACGCCAAGAACCCCGCCGAGCCACGCATCGCGCACATCACCCTGAACCGCCCGCAGCGGCTGAACGCCATCAGCGCAGCGATGCCCGGCGAAATACGCCAGGCCGTGGCAGCGGCCGAGGCTGATGACGAAGTGCACGTGATCATCGTTGAAGGCGCGGGCCGGGCGTTCTGCGCCGGCTACGACCTGCGCGACAGTGCCGAAGGCCACGCCGACCAGCCGTGCCAGCAAGAGCGCTGGCCGTGGGACCCGATGCTCGACTACGCCACCATGAAGGGCTACACCGAAGATTTCATGGCGCTGTGGCGCTGCCGCAAGCCCACCATCGCCAAGGTGCAGGGCTATGCCGTGGCCGGTGGCAGCGACATCGCGCTGTGCTGCGACCTGCTGCTGATGGCGCAAGACGCGCGCATCGGCTACATGCCCACCCGCGTGTGGGGCTGCCCGACCACGGCGATGTGGACCTACCGCCTGGGCCCGGCGCGCGCCAAGCAGTTGATGTTCACCGGCGACACGCTCGATGGCCACACCGCCGCCGCCTGGGGCCTGGCCAACCTGGCCGTGCCCGCCGCAGGGCTGGACAGCGCCACATTCAAGCTGGCCCAGCGCATCAGCGGCGTGCCACGCGGGCAACTGGCCATGCACAAGATGGTGGTGAACCAGGCCATGCTGAGCATGGGGCTGGAACAAACGCAGATGTTCGCCACGCTGTTTGACGGCATCACGCGCCACAACCCCGAAGGGCTGTGGTTTCGCCGCCAGGCGCAGGCCGAGGGCTTCAAGAGCGCCGTGCAGTGGCGCGACAGCGGCCGGCCCATTCCCGAAGGCGATGAAGCGCGGGCCTTGATTGCTGAACTCGAAGCGCGCTTGCAGGAGCGCGGTTAGCGCGACTTTGAACGTTCGCGCGGTGAGTTGAAATGATCAACCCGGGTTGATCGACCCATGTTGATCAATCGTCGGCGTTGTCGTCCATGTCGGGGAACAGCACGCTGGTGTAGCCGAACTGGGTGAAGTCGCGCATGCGCGTGGGGTACAGGCGGCCGATGAGGTGGTCGCATTCATGCTGCACCACGCGGGCATGGAAGCCATCGGCCTCGCGCTCGATGCGTTGGCCTTGCGGGTCGAACCCGGTGTACTGAATGCGCGCCAGACGCGGCACCTTGCCACGCAGCCCCGGCACCGACAGGCAACCTTCCCAGCCTTCCTCTTCCTGTTCACCCAGCGGTTTGATCACCGGGTTGATGAGCACGGTGCGCGGCACCGGCGGCGCATCGGGGTAGCGCTCGTTGTGGCTGAAGCCGAAGATCACCAATTGCAGATCGACGCCGATCTGCGGCGCGGCCAGGCCAGCGCCGTTGGCCGCTTCCATGGTGTCGAACATGTCAGCCACCAGGGCGTGCAGCTCGGGCGTGTCGAACGCCGTCACGGGTTGTGCCACGCGCAGCAAGCGGGCGTCGCCCATTTTCAAAATTTCTCGTACGGTCATGGTTTGGATTCAGTTGTTCAGTCAGTCGCGAATGCGAACGCGCTTGTCGTCAATGACCCACAGTTGACCAACGGTCCGCTCCACTGCCGCCAGTCGCAAGCCGCCCAACGCCAACTCCAGAATTTGGGCGAAAGTTTGTCGCGCGGGCCGCAGTACCCAGATGCCACGGTGGCTGCGCGGCGGGTAATTCCTGATGTCTGCGAAGTCGAGATCAACGTGATCAGCACGCGATCTTCGGCTTGGCACGCCGCCAGCAGGTCAGCGTCGCGGGCGCCAGCCAGGCCTTCAAACTCAGCCGTTTCAACGTCATGCCCGAGGGCGCTCAAGGGCGCGCCAACACAGCCTGGCAAGTTCTCATCGAGCTTGAAGCGCAGCCTCATTGCCCACATTAAACCGGCAGCGGCACGATTCGTTCTCGTGCCAAATCAGCCGCGTAAGCCATGGCCGCGGCGATGTACTCCACCTTGAGCGTGGGGTACTCCGCCAGGATGGTGGCCGCACTCTCGCCCGCGGCCAGGCTATCCAGCACGATCGAAACCGGCACGCGCGTGCCGCGAAAGCACACCGCACCGTGCATGATTTGCGGGTCAGCGGTGATGTGGGGCGTCCAGTCCATCGTGGGCTCGCTGCTGCTGATCTGATTCGATCTTACCCGCGCAGCAAGGCGCGCAAACCGTCTTCGTCCAGCACCACAACACCCAGCTCGGTCGCCTTGTCCAGCTTGCTGCCGGCTTCTTCACCGGCCACCACGAAGCTGGTTTTCTTTGACACCGAACCAGCCACCTTGCCGCCGGCGGCTTCGATCATGGCCTTGGCTTCGTCGCGGCTCAGCGTGGGCAGCGTGCCGGTGAGCACCAAGGTCTTGCCGCTCAGGGGTTGCGGC
>JANMYI010000809.1:0-8467 GCA_031381955.1 Burkholderiales bacterium | reverse complement strand
GGCACAGCACCTCGACCTTGCCGCTCACCAGGTTGACGTTCTCGGTGCCGGCCGGACGCGCGCGCACGCGGCCCACGATTTTCAGACAGAACTCGTTGCGCACGTTTTCAGCCGTGGCAAACATCTCGGCGCGATCAGGGTCGCAGACGATCTGCACCAGGCCTTCACGGTCGCGCAGGTCGATGAAGATCACGCCGCCGTGGTCGCGCCGGCGGTGGGCCCAACCCATCAGGGTCACGGTCTGGCCGAGCAGCGTTTCGCTGACGAGGCCGCAGTAAGTGGTGCGCATGAAAAGACTCCGGGTGTTCGATTCGGGTGACCGCGCGGCACGGCGTGGCGCGGCGCGGCGGAGGGCGGTGGCGTAGGGCCGTGTTGCAGGCCTTCAGGGTTGAGCAGCGGCCGGCATGCTCAACCCGCCGGGTTTCGGCTGTTCTCAGGCCCCACCACACCCATGGAGATGATGTACTTCAGGGCCTCGTCCACGCTCATCGCCAAGACCACCACGTCACTGCGCTGCATCATCAAAAAGAAGCCCGAGGTCGGGTTGGGCGTGGTGGGCACGTACACACTCACGTACTCGCCGGGCAGGTGCTGCGCCACCTCGCCGCCCGGCGCGCCGGTGACGAAGGCGATGGTCCAGCTGCCCAGGCGCGGGTACTGCACCAGCACAGCTTCGCGAAAGGCATTGCCATTGCTGGAAAACAGCGTGTCCGAAACCTGCTTGACCGAGTTGTAGACCGACTTGACGATGGGAATGTTGCCCAGCAGCCGGTCCCACTGGCGCAGCGCCCACTGGCCGACGAAGTTAGCCACGAACATGCCGGTGAGCACCAGGGCCAGGGCCAGCACGATGACGCCCAGGCCCGGCACATGACGCAGTTGCTCGATGGCGGCGTGCATGCTGGCCGGCAGCACGGCTTGCGACAGCGACAGCACTGAAGCGAAGACGCCGTCTACCGCGCCGAGCAGCCACGACAGCACCCAGATGGTGATGGCCAAGGGCAGCCAGACCAGCAGCCCGGCAAAGAGATACTTCTTCACGTGCCGGGAGTCGGGCTGCCGGCCGCGGGCGTGGGGGCAGCAGCGGGTGCCGGTGCCGGCGCCGCCGGGGCCGCCGCGGGGCTGGCATCCGCTGGCTTGGCGGCCGCCTTGTCGGCCGCCGCTTCGCCAGACGCTGGCTGGTCGGCGGCGTCTTTGGCGGCGCCTTCCTTGGCATCGTCACCGGCAGCAGGCTTGGTCTTGCTGCCGTCGCGGAAGTCCGTTACGTACCAACCCGAGCCCTTGAGCTGGAAACCCGCTGCAGTCAGCTGTTTGGCGAACGTCTCTTCGCCACAGGCCGGGCAGGTGCTGAGCACCGGGTCGGACAACTTTTGCAGCACGTCCTTCGCGTGCCCGCATTGCGAGCATCGATAGGCGTAGATAGGCATGGCTAAACCCTTGACGCAAAACAGAAAATTATAAGGGCCGGCGCCCGCGAGGCCGCCGCCCAAGGCGCCACCGGGTCAGCCGCCGATGCCGGCCATGTGGGGCACCGCCTCGTGCCGGTTACGCAACCACTGCGGCAACAGCGAGCCCGCCACCATGCCGGCAAAGGCCGCCAGCAGGCCGACCAATTGGCCAGGAAAGGCTTCGCCCAGGGTGCTGACCTGCGGAAAGTACAGCAACCACACGCCGATGCCCAAACCCAGGGAGAACACCGCGCCCTGGGTGGTGGCACGCCGCCAGTACAGGCCCATCACAAGCGGCACGAAGGCTCCCACCAGAGTCACCTGGTAAGCAGACGACACCAGGTCATAAATCGGCGTGCCCTTCATCGCCACCGCATAGGCCAGCACCAGCGCGGCGAAGACGACGATGCTCCAGCGCGTGGCCAGCAGTTGTTGCTTGTCGCCCATGCCCGGCCGCAGGTTCTTCAGGATGTTCTCGACGAAGCTGGTGGAAGGTGCGAGCAAGGTGGCCGACGAGGTGCTCTTGATGGCCGACAGCAGCGCCCCGAAGAACAGGATCTGCATCAGCAGCGGCATCTTGGTCAGCACGAAGGTGGGCAGCAGGCGTTGGTAATCGTCTTTGGCAATGTCCAGCGCCTGCTGGCCCATCACCACCACGGCGGCACAGACGATGAACATGGGCACGAAGGCGAACAGGATGTAGCTCACGCCGCCGATGACCGCGCCTTTGCGCGCGGTCTCGGCATCCTTGGCCGAGGTGACGCGTTGAAACACGTCTTGCTGCGGAATGCTGCCCAGCATCATGGTGATGGCCGCAGCGATGAAGAAGGCCTCGTCCTTGAAGCCAGGCTCGGGCAGGATGCGCCACAGGTCGGCGCTGTTCATCATCGCGAAGACCTTGTCGGAGCCGCCCGCCAAGTCGCCGGCAAAGACGGCGATGACCGACAGGCCGATGACCAGCACGATCATCTGGATGAAATCGGTCCAGGCCACGGCCAGGAAGCCGCCCACCACCACATACACCAGCACAGCCAGGGTGCCCACGATCATGCCGGCGGTTTCAGACATGGCGCCGTTGGTGAGCACCGAAAACACCAGCCCCAGCGCGGTGATCTGCGCGGCCACCCAGCCCAGGTAGCTCAGGATGATGGCCGACGAGCAGAACACCTCCACGCCGCGGCCGAAGCGGCGGCGGTAGTAGTCGCCGATCGTCAGCAGGTTTTGCCGGTACAGCTTGGCGGCGAAGAACAGGCCGACCAAGATGAGGCACGTGCCGGCGCCAAACGGGTCTTCAACCACCGCGCCCAGCCCGCCTTGCAAGAACTTGGCGGGTATGCCCATCACGGTTTCGGCGCCGAACCAGGTGGCGAAGGTGGTGGTGACGACCATGATCAGCGGCAGGCGGCGCCCTGCCACCGCAAAGTCGCTGGTGGTCTTGATGTGCCGGCCGGCCCACACGCCGATGGCGAGGGTGCCCAGCAGGTACAGGACGACAAAGACGATCAGCGTCGTGTTCATGGCGGTTGCATGGCTGCGATGAGGTTGAAAGCGCCGCGCCGTTTGCAATGGGTGCGGGCGCCAGGCGCGGCGATTATCTTCGTGCGCACCCCCCGATGCGCCTGGCCCAGGCCGCTAGCCGGCGCGCCAGTGTTGCTTGAGCAACATGGCCAAGGCACCAACGACGAACCCGACCAGCGCATACAACACACCTTGCAGCAAACGGTTGGTGCGCCGTTGCTCAGCCACCAACGCGCGCAGCGCCTCGTCTGGCTCGGGCTGCCGGCGCAGCAGCGCCTGGTGCAGCAAGCGCGGCAACTCGGGCAGCAGTTGGGCGTAGCGCGGGGCTTCTTTCTTCAAGCGCTCGCCCAGGCCGGCAAAGCCCAGTTGGCCGTGCATCCAGCGTTCGAGAAAGGGCTTGGCCGTGCTCCATAAATCAAGCTCCGGGTCGAGCTGGCGGCCGAGACCTTCAACGTTGAGCAATGTCTTTTGCAACAACACCAGCTGCGGCTGGATTTCGACAGTGAAGCGGCGCGATGTCTGGAACAACCGCATCAGCACCTGGCCCAGCGAGATGTCCTTCAAAGGCCGGTCGAAGTGCGGCTCGCACACGGCGCGCACGGCGCCTTCCAGGGCGTCGATGCGCGTGTCGGCCGGCACCCAGCCGCTTTCCACGTGCAACTCGGCCACGCGCTTGTAGTCGCGCCGGAAGAAGGCCAGGAAGTTCTGCGCCAGGTAGTCCTTGTCGCTTTCGGTGAGCGTGCCGATGATGCCGAAATCGAGCGCAATGTAGCGCCCGAACGCGGCCGGCTCCAGGCTGACCAGGATGTTGCCCGGGTGCATGTCGGCGTGGAAGAAGCCGTCGCGGAAGACCTGGGTGAAGAAGATGGTGACGCCATCGCGGGCGAGCTTTTTCAAGTCCACCCCGGCGGCACGCAAACGCTCGGTCTGGCTGACCGGCACGCCGTGCATGCGCTGCATCACGATGACGCCGGGGCGGCACAAATCCCACACCATTTCAGGCACCAACACCAGGTTCAGCCCGCGCATGTTGCGCCGCAGTTGTGCGGCGTTGGCTGCCTCGCGAACCAGGTCGAGTTCGTCGTGAAGGTAGATGTCGAATTCGGCCACCACTTCGCGTGGCTTCAGTCGCCGGCCGTCTTCGCTGAAGCGCTCGATCCAGCGCGCCAGGCGGTGCAGCAGGTTCAGGTCGCCCTCAATCGCGTAGAGCATGCCCGGGCGCAGCACCTTCACCGCTACCTCGCGCCCGCCCTTCATGACGGCGAAGTGAACCTGCGCAATGGAAGCACTGGCTACCGGCTCAGCATCAAAACTTTCAAACAACTCGGTGAGCTTGCGGCCGAAAGCGTTTTCAACCAGCGCCGCCGCCTGCGCGGCCGGGAACGGCGGCACGCGGTCTTGCAGCTTGGCCAGTTCGTCGGCAATGTCCAGCGGCAGCAGGTCGCGACGGGTCGACAGCACCTGGCCGAACTTGACGAAGATCGGCCCCAATCTTTCGATCGCATGGCGCAGCCGCTCGCCGCGCGGCGCATCAAGCTTTCGGCCCACCGTGGCCAGGCGTACCAAAGCTCGCACCCAGGGCTGACGAAAGCCCGACAGCGCCAACTCGTCCAGGCCAAAGCGCAAGAAGGTGAAGGCGATGAAGCCCAGCCTGAACAAATGCCGCATGCGCCGCTCAGGCTTCAGGCGGCACAGCCTGCTGCGCGCCCGGGCGCAGGCGCGCGCCCAAGCTGCTGGCCCCGGCCAAGGCGGAACGCAAGCCCTGCACCAGCGCCGAGCCCACAGCCAGCACGGGCGCAGCCCGCTGCGGCCCGAGCAGGCGTTCGACATCGGCCGCGGCGTCCCAGCGCAGATTGCTCAGCAGCCAATCGAGTTCGGTGGCCAACGCAGCGTCGCCGTCGACTTCGAGGGCGGGCCGCTGCCCCATCAGCAGCGCGGCGGCCACGCCGGCCGGGTTGGCGGCATGCAGTGTGATGCGCAGCGTGGCCGGCTGCGGCGCATGGGTGAGCCCGCACCATTCCAGCAGGCCTGCCGGCGTGACGCGAAACGCCAGCGCAGGCGGCGCGGGCAACCAAGCCGGCCAGGCGATCAAGTGCAGCTCCAACAGCTTGCCCACATGCGGGCGCAAGCGTTGGGTGGCAACCGGCTCACTGCTCAGGACATGATTGGCCAGCAGCACCAAGCGCTCCACGATGGCAGGCCCGAACACGGTCTGAAATGTGTCAAACATTTATCGATTGTAGGTTTCGCCTCTGGCGCACGCCCTGCGCTGCGCCCAGGCCATGCCGACAAACTGGGCGACAATTCAAAAGTTACGCATCGCCGGAGCCCAGGGAGGGCGTCCACGCCTGAACCCCCTGCAACCACCGTGCCGCGACACCATTTCGCGGCCACCGGCGCCAGCCTTGAACAATGTTCGAAGACCGAAGCTACAAGCGTACTTTCTACAGCGCACCGCAATCGGTAACGTCGATGGTGGCGGCGTTCCTGGAGCCCGCGCTCACCGTGCTGGTGTATCTGGGCGTGGCAGAGTACTTCGACGAAGCCATCGTGCGCTCCGACCTGATCTTGTGCCTGCTGGTCTTTGCGCTCACGTTTCCGGGGCGCAACCGCTTCAAGGACAAGCTGCTCAACGCCGGGGTGGACATTGCCACGTCCTGGGCCGCGTTGATCGGCATTCTGTTGCTGTGTGGCTATGCCACGCGCAGCCTGGGCTTCTACAACAACGATGTGTTGCTGTGGTGGATCGTGCTCACGCCGCTGGCGCAATGGCTGGCCATGTGGGTGGGCCGCTCCATCTTGCGCTGGCGCGCACGCCAGCCCGAAGGCCGGCGCGCGGCCATCGTGATCGGCGCCGGCCCCCTGGGCTACAAGGTTTCGCGCGCGCTGGTGGAAAGCCGTGAGCAAGGCCTGGACTTCCTGGGTTACTTCGATGACCGCGCCGATGCGCGCGTGCACTCCGAAGCCAACGCCAAGCGCCTGGGCAGTCTGAAAGACTCGGCACCGTATGTCAGCAGCCACACCATCCACGAGGTTTACATCACCTTGCCGCTGGGTTCGCAGCCGCGCATCGTCGAACTGCTGGAGCAGCTGCAGGGCACCACGGCTTCAATCTTCTTCGTGCCCGACGTGTTCGGCATCAGCATCATCCAGGGCCGCTTGCAGGACATGAACGGCGTGCCGGTGGTGGGCATCTGCGAGACGCCATTCACCGGCACCAACGAGTTGGTCAAGCGCGTCAGCGACGTTGTGCTGGCCAGCCTGATCCTGGTGCTGATCGCGCCCATCCTGCTGCTCGTGGCGCTGGGCGTGAAGCTCACCTCGCCGGGACCGGCCATCTTCCGCCAACGCCGCAATGGGCTGGACGGCAATGAAATCACGGTCTACAAGTTCCGCTCCATGCGCAGCATGGACAACGGCGCCGTGGTCAAGCAGGCGACCAAGGGCGACCCCCGCATCACCCCTTTTGGCGCGTTCATTCGCCGCACCTCGCTGGATGAGTTGCCGCAGTTTGTAAACGTGCTGCAAGGCCGCATGAGCATCGTCGGCCCACGCCCGCATGCGGTGGCGCACAACGAGGAGTACCGCCGCATCATCAAGGCCTACATGGTGCGGCACAAGGTCAAGCCTGGCATCACCGGCTGGGCGCAGGTGAACGGCCACCGTGGCGAAACCGACACCATCGAAAAAATGCAGGCCCGCGTGGAATACGATCTCGAATACTTGCGCAACTGGACCCTCGGGTTCGACTTACAGATCATCGCGCGCACGGTCAAGCTGATGTTGCTTGACCGCAATGCGTACTGAAACAGCCCAGTGCCTGCGCAGCACAACCCGGCGCACCTGACCGCGGCGCGCCCCACCGAAGGAGACGGCATCTTGAACAGCACACAACACTCGGCACCGTTCCGCTTGGCATGCGCCAGCGTGTTGGCCACTGGCGCACTGGCCAGCGTGCCAGCGGCGGCGGAAAGCGACCCTTACTACTTGGGGGCAGGTGCGCGCTTCACGCACCACTCCAACGTCACCCAGGCGGGTGGCTCGTCGTCTTCCACTTCTGACAACGTGTTGAGCACCTCGCTGTTCGCTGGCATCGACCAGCCCTTCGGCCGCCAGCGGGTGCGCGCCGACGCCATGATCGACCACAACAACTACCAGTCCAGTTCATCGTTGAACAACATCTCCTACCGCGTTTCGGGTGGCCTGGACTGGGCCACGATCGAACGCCTGTCCGGCAACGTGAGCGCCTACAGCGCGCGCTCGCTGGCGCAGTACGCGGTGGACGGCGTTGCCGCCAGCACGAGCGAGCGCACGCTGGTGCAGACAGACGGGTTTTCCACGGTGGCACGTCTGGGCGTGGTGACGCGGTTGACCATTGAAGGCAACTATGCGCATGACCGCACCCGCTATTCCGGCCCGGCAGCGGAACTCACCAATTTCAACAACGATCGCGACACCCTAGGCGCCAGCCTGCGTTACCAGTTCAGCAGCGCGCTGATGGCGGGTATGGGCTTGCGCTACACCGAAGGCGACTACCCCGGCCGGGCCGTCGCCAACCACTACAAGCGCAACGACATCGACTTCCCGTTCGGCTACACGCCCAGTGCGATCACGTCCTTCCAGGGCCGGGTGAGCCTGAGCAAGACGCGCTACAACAACACCACGGCGTACGACCTGAGCGGCGTCACCGGCACGCTGACCTGGCTGTGGCAGATCACGGGCAAAACGTCGATCAGCACCAGTTATGACCGCGACAGCGGCCGCGAAGCCAGCCTGGTGCGCACCACCGTGGGCGGGCCGCTGTTGCTGGACGATCAGAGCCGCGTCAACAACACCTTTCGCACCCAAGTCAAGCATCAACTCACTGGCAAGGTGACGACCTTTGCCGGAGCGTCCTACACGCGCCGCGACACGGTGAGCACGCTGGCCACGGGCAGCACGAGCAGTTTTGTCGCCGGCAACGACGACTTGCGCCAGTTCACCCTGGGTGCCAGTTGGGAGGCCACTCGTGCCATCAACGCCGGCTGCGACCTGAGCCTGACCACCCGCGAAACCGGGGGCGGCAACTACGACTACAGCTCGGTGGGCTGCCAGGTTCGCATCACCCTGCGCTAAGCCGGGCATGGCCACGGTTTTACTGACAGGTGCCACGGGGTACATCGGGTCGCACACCTGGCTGGCGCTGGCCACTGCAGGCTGGCAAGTGGTGGGGGTGGACGACTTCTCCAACAGCTCGCCACAGGTGCTGAAGCGCCTGCACACGCTGAGCGGCGTGCCCCCCGTCTTCGAGCAAGCCGATGTCTGTGATAGCTCCGCACTGGAGCGGATTTTCGCCAAGCATCGGCCGGACGCGACGGTGCACTTTGCCGCCTTCAAGGCAGTGGGCGAATCGGTGGCGCAGCCAGGTGTGCGACCCGATGTACCCCGTGGCACCTGTCAGTAAAACCGTGGCCATGCCCGGCTTAGCGCAGGGTGATGCGAACCTGGCAGCCCACCGAGCT